>JAJYHU010000004.1 GCA_021784615.1 Acidobacteriota bacterium
GATATGCATATTCAACCCAAATACAAAAGCTTCGAACCCAGCACCTTTTTTAATGACGGGCGGTCCGCTCGCCCCCCCGTTCCCGGGACCGTTGCGCGCGGCGAGCTGCGAACCGACGAGCTTCTTTACGCCGGCAAAATCAACGGCGGCGTCGCCAACGTTTTCCCCTTCCCCATCACTAAAAAGGATCTGGAGCGCGGGCAAAAGCGGTTCAACATCTACTGCACGCCGTGCCACGACTACACGGGAAGCGGGGACGGAATGGTCGTGCAAAGAGGCTTTCCGCCTCCGCCTTCATACCATATCGACCGCCTGATGAAGGCTCCCGTGGGCCATTTTTTTGATGTCATGACCAATGGGTACGGAACGATGTACAGCTACGCCGCGCGCATCTCGCCGCGGGACCGGTGGCGCATTGCGGCCTATATTCGCGCCTTGCAGCTAAGCCAGGACGCGCCGTTGAAAGACGTTCCACCGAAAGAAGTTCAGAAACTCGAAGGATCGGCACAATGAACGATATCGATGCTCTCAGACCCAAATTGGATCGGCTCCAGCGCGGGTTCCTGCTGATCGGAGTGCTCGGTCTGGCCGCTTGCGCATTCGGAGCTTATTCCAATTGGACCCTATTCCTGCGCTCGTATCTTATCGGATACATTTTCTGGCTGGAAATAGCCCTGGGATGTTTTGCGATTTTGATGCTGCACCATATGGTAGGAGGGAAATGGGGATTCATCATCCGCCGTTCTCTCGAGGCGGGAAGCCGGACGTTCCCCTTGCTGGCCTTGCTTTTTATCCCACTGCTGCTGGGACACTCCGATAAAGGGCTTTATCCGGCTGTCACGGGGTCAAGCTTTAAGGCCTTTTATTTGAGCCCGGACTTTTTCACCGGGCGCGTGGTCTTTTATTTTGCGGCGTGGATGACGCTGGCTTTCTTCCTGAATCGCTGGTCTTCGCAGCAGGATACAGGAACTACGGACGGCCTGCTCCACCGATTCCAGGCCTTGTGTGGCCCCGGAATCCTGATTTACGGCTTCACGATCACCTTTGCCGCGATCGATTGGGTGATGGCGCTCGAGCCGAATTTCTTTTCCACGATTTTTGGCATGATCTTTATCATCATGCCGGCGCTGGCGGCAATGGCGTTCGTCATTATCGTTACGATGCTTTTGGCCAAACGGAAACCCGTGTCGGACGTGGCCACTCCGTTAAAGTTCAACGACCTGGGAAATCTCCTGCTGACCTTCGTGATGCTCTGGGCGTATTTGTCCTTCTCCCAGTTCCTCATCATCTGGGCCGGAAACTTGCAGGATGAAATCCCCTGGTATACGGTCCGGGCCACCGGCGGGTGGACCTGGGTCGCAATGTTCATCATTCTGTTCCACTTTGCCGTGCCCTTTATCCTTTTGTTGAACCGGCCCGTCAAGCGGAACATGAAAGCCCTGGCGGCCGTCGGAGGAGCTTTAATCGTGATGGGATGGATCGACCTGTACTGGTTCATCGTACCGTCGTTCTACCCGCTAGGCCCTCGGTTTCATTGGACGGATTTTGTGACTCCGATTGGAATTGGCGGTTTCTGGCTGGCGTTCTTTGTGCGGGCGCTCAAGTCCAAGCCACTGCTTCCCCTGCATGATCCGAGGTTTGAGGGAGTCGTTCAGCATGGATGAGAAGAAGACGCCTGCCGAAAATTCGAAGCCTCTCCACGAAACGCGCGATGCGACCGTCCGCTACGTCCTGTATTTCGGAATCGCCATGGCGGTCGCGGTTATCGCGGCGTTTCTTGTGAGCTGGGGCACCCTTCGGTTCTTTGAAAAGCATCAGTCCCTGGGGTCGCCGGCTTCTCCTCTGGCAAAGGGCCGAGTGCTGCCGCCACCCGGTGCGCCTCTCTTGCAGGCGCACCCGCACCAGGATCTTGAGAAGTATCTTGCGCAGCAAAAAGAAGTTTTAGACAGTTATGGCTGGGTTGACCGAAAAGCCGGAATCGTGAGAATTCCCATTCAACGCGCAATGAACATTTTGCTCCAGAACGGACTTCCGATACGCAACAGCAAAACACCCGTAGGCATGATCCAACCCGGCGAAGTGCAACAATATACCGTCCCCCAGGGCTATATGCCGCAAAATTGAAGCGGGGGACGCAGCGCAAACGCTAGGGGGACAGGATGAGTTTAATATCAGTCCATATAAAAATGGCTCTTAAAAACGGGAAGTCACAGAACAAATGCAGGACCGCACTTTGGCCGTTTTTCGCTTTCTGTTTTCTGATCGCTTTTGGATTTCCGTCGATGGCCCAGGCGCAACTTTCAAACATTTTGAAAGCTCACGGGTTTACGGATCCGCCCGCAGGAGGGGAAACCGCGCAGAATCCAAAGACGCTTCCTCCCCTGCTCCAGGGTGTCGGCATCGACCAGGAATTGAATCGCCATATCCCTCTGGGGTTGGTGTTTCGCGACGAAACGGGAAAGCTCGTGCACCTTAGTGATTACTTTGGGACCAAGCCGGTGATCTTGTCGCTGGTTTATTTCAATTGCCCCCAGCTTTGCCCTATGGTCGAGGACGGACTGCTCGCCAGCTTGCGGGATCTCAAATTCAACGTCGGGGACCAATTCAACGTCCTGACGGTCAGCTTTGATCCCACGGACACCCCCTCGGTTGCCTATGCGAAAAGGGCGGTCTACCTGGGAATGTATAACCGCAAGGGAGCTGGCGAAGGCTGGCATTTCCTGACAGGGCCGGAGGTATCCATTAAAGCGCTGACCCGCGCGGTGGGGTTCCGATACAACTACGACAAACAAACGGGCCAGTACGCCCACGCCACCGCCATTATGGTCCTGACGCCGCACGGCAAGCTCTCAAGATATTTCTACGGCATTCACTACCCGGCGGGAACCCTGCGTCTGGCCCTGGTGGAGGCTTCGCACAACAAGATCGGCTCTCCGGTGGATGCCATCCTGCTGTTTTGCTGCCGTTATGACCCGTTGACCGGCAAGTACAGTTTGATTGTTTCGCGTGCCCTGTTCATTGGCGGCCTCATCACGGTCATCAGTCTGGGCGCCTTGCTTCTTGTGATGGTCCGCAGCGGGCGTCACGCGCATGCATAGGAGCACAGTCGTGAAGCTGCGGAATTTCGGCGTTGTGCAGACAACGCGCAACCCATCAGAATGAAACCGGGTCTTTTGCGTTGAATTTGATGAGGTAGACAAGATAACAATGCCACATGCATTTCCTTTATTTCCTGTGCAAGGTTCCACCGCTGCCCCGCAGGTCGATCACCTTTTCTACTTCTTGACCGCCGTGTCGGTTTTTTTCAGCACGCTCATCTTCCTGTTGATCTTCTATTTCGCCGTCAAGTATCGTCGGCGTTCAAAAGACGAGGCGCCCCCGAAGAACCAGGTCATCAACAATATCCCGCTGGAAGTCCTATGGACAGTCATCCCCATGGTTCTGGTCGCCATCATGTATTTCTGGGGCGCCGACCTTTTTGTGAAGGACGCGCGCCCGCCGCGCGACGCCACCGAGATATTTGTGGTCGGCAAGCAGTGGATGTGGCATCTCGAGCACACCAACGGCAAGAGGGAAATCAACGCTTTGCACATCCCGGTGGGCCAGCCGATCAAACTCACGATGACGTCGCAGGATGTCATCCACGACTTCTCCGTTCCTGCGTTTCGCATGAAAGAAGATGTGCTCCCCGATCGTTACACCACCGAGTGGTTTAAAGCCACCAGGACGGGCAAGTTTCGCTTCTTCTGCGATCAGTACTGCGGCATGGGCCATTCGCTGATGAGGGGCTGGGTTTACGTGATGAAGCCCGAGGATTACGAAAAGTGGCTCCAAGGAGGAGTGTCGGGTGCCACCATGGCGGACCAGGGAGAAGAGCTTTACCACAAATTCGGCTGCATCACCTGCCACGGGACGGGCAAAGGACCGGCGTTCGTCGGCTTGTACGGCAAGACGGTCACCCTCTCCAATAAGCAAACCGTGGTCGCCAATGACGCCTACCTTCGGGAATCGATCCTGTATCCGACGGCGCAGATCGTTAACGGCTATCCGCCGATCATGCCGACCTTCAAGGGGCAGATCAGCGAAGATCAATTGCTGCAGCTCATTGCTTATATCAAATCTTTGGGTTCAATGGAAAGGAATACAGGGACGCCATGAGCAGTTCAGAAGCCGAACTTCCGATCGAGTCTCGCGTTCACTATTTGAACGTCGACTACGGTATCAAGTCGTGGTTACTTACGACCGACCACAAACGGATCGGGCTGATGTACCTCGTCTCGATTACCTTCTTTTTCTGCTTCGGGGGCATCGCAGCCACCTTGATGCGCTTGAACCTGCTCGAACCCCAGGGATTGCTGGTTGAACCGGAGACCTACAACAAGCTGTTCAGCATGCACGGGATCATCATGGTCTTCTTCTTCATGATTCCCTCAATCCCTGCGGTGCTGGGCAACTTTTTGATCCCCCTGATGATCGGCGCGCGGGACGTGGCCTTTCCGCGGTTGAATCTGCTGAGCTGGTACGTCTTTATGACCGGCGGCCTGCTGACCCTTTATGC
>JAJYHU010000245.1 GCA_021784615.1 Acidobacteriota bacterium
TTGGCTCAACCGAGTCCATATCCACGATCAGATGAAACATGGCCCGTGCGGCGTTCTCAAATGCTTCCTTGCGGCTGGAGCCGAAAGCTTCAAACCCCACATCCGCCGGATGGTCAAGAATACGAAAAGCCGGCTTGTCATTCGGCCTTGCCCGGCTGGAGACGCGCCCGCTCCCTGTGCGAAAATCGGCTGGTTCTTTTTTCACGATGCTCCCATCTTTATGATAGCGGAGAGGAGACGGCGTGGGTAGCGGTGAGGGGCAAAACTGAAAGGTATTCGAGAAACGGGAAAACTTTTCAATGCAATTTTTTTACTGCAACGCCGCGTCGGCAGCGTGCCGGGATGGGTTGATCCTGAGGATATGGATTGTTTGCGGCAGAAAAGGGCAAGGCCCGCCGAAGAACGGCGGGCCTTGGGAAGGGAAACCCTGATGAAACGTAGTCTTACGCCTTTTTCTTTGCCTTTGCTTTCGCCTTTTTCTTGGCGGCCATAGACCTCCTTTGCTCACGTTCACAACCCAGCTATCAGGTCAACATCTTGTACCCTGATATACCATAACCCCACTATATAGTGTTTGCGAAGAAGTTTGTCAAGAGAAATCAGCATCCCTCCAGCATCCCGCCTGGAAGGGACAGCTAGGGGACCCCGCGGTGAGGATTTGGCGAGGGCTTCTGCGCCCCAGGCTTGCGCTTTGGGTTGCTCTTCGGCGCGGTGCGCAAACATACCAGAGTTCCATGTTCAAGGCTCATGACTTCGACTTCGGCTTGGCTTTCAGCGTTGCGGCAGGCATGGATGGTTATGTTTCAAAATCTATCCGGCCCCAGGAACTGTTTAAAGCAACTCACCGGCTGTTTCCTGAAATTCCCGAAGATTCAATCAGCGTTACCGCAAGGGTTCCCGAGATGGCAGAAAAGTGATAGCGACGGGGCCTCTGATTATCCATGTTCCGCTCTGTTCAGGTTTTTGTTGCGTGGAGTGCTGCAACCCGCGAGCCCTCATCTGTTTCCGTTTCCTCATTAATGAGTTGTGCCAGGATGCAGCGCGAGAGAGCTAAACTGCGCCGCAAATAGGTTTGACCGCCTGCAATTTACTCTGTTATTGTTAACGTTTCTATTTCTTCGGGAACGAATCCTAATCAATGGCGAACATTAAGGTTACTCTTCCTGACGGCACGAGCAAAGAGTTTCCGCAGGGCGTGACGGCGCGCGAGGTTGCCCAGTCGATTGGGCCGGGGCTTGCCAAAGCGGCGCTGGCGGCCAAGGTTGACGACCGTCTGGTGGACCTCGCCGCTCCGATTGAATCGAGCGGAGCGTTGCAGTTGATTACGCCTACGTCGGACGAAGGTTTGACGATTTATCGCCATTCGTCGGCTCATCTTTTGGCCGCCGCAGTGCTCGATCTTTTCCCGGACGCACATCCCGGCATCGGTCCACCTACGGATACCGGCTTTTTTTACGACTTCTACCGCGAAAAGCCCTTTACTGAAGACGACTTGGCAAAGATTGAAGCGAAGATGCAGGAGCTTGCCCAGGCCGACTTGCCTTATGAGCGCGTCTATTTCCCAAAGGAAGAAGGGCTGAAGCTTTTTGAGCAGATGGGAGAGTTCCTGAAGTGCGAGTTGATCGAGGAAAAGGCGGAGCCGGTTTTCTCCGCTTACCGGACCGGAAAGTTTCTGGACTTCTGCCGCGGGCCGCATATTCCCTCATCCGGCCGGATCAAAGCCTTCAAGCTTTTGAGCGTGGCGGGCGCGCATTGGAAAGGCGACGAGAAATCCCATCCCATGCAGCGGATTTATGGGACAGCGTTCTTTTCCAAAAAAGAGCTGGACGAATATTTGAACCAACTGGAGGAAGCCAAGAAGCGCGACCACCGGCGCCTGGGCAAAGAGCTGGATTTGTTCAGCATTCAGGATGAAGCCGGGCCGGGGCTGATTTTCTGGCATCCCAAGGGCGGCATCATCCGCAAGGAAGTGGAAGACTTTCTGCGCGACGAACTGCTGCGGCAGGGCTACCAGTTGGTTTACACTCCGCACGTGGCGCGTTTGGATCTTTGGAAAACCAGCGGACACCTGGGATTCTATCGGGAGAATATGTTTGCGCCCATTCAACTGGATGATGCGGAGTACCAGTTGAAGCCCATGAATTGTCCCTTTCACATCTTGATCTATAAGGATGCGCGGCGGAGTTACCGCGAGCTTCCCGTGCGCCTTGCGGAGTTCGGCACCGTCTACCGCTACGAGCGGTCCGGGGTGATGCACGGGCTGTTGCGGGTGCGGGGCTTTACGCAGGACGACGCGCATATTTTCGCCACGCCGGAAACGGTGGAAGCCGAGGTCGCGGCTTGTGTTGATTTCGCGCTGCTGGTGTTGCGCACGTTTGGCTTTGACAAGTTTGAAGTGGAGCTTTCCACCTGGGACCCGGAAGACCGCGCAAAGTATTCCGGAGAGCCGGAGCTTTGGGAATTGGCGGAGCGCACGCTTGAATCGGCGCTGAAAACGCGCAACATGCCCTACAAGCGCATCAGCGGCGAGGCGGCCTTTTACGGGCCGAAGATTGATATCAAGCTGGTGGATGCGCTGGGGCGACTGTGGCAGCTTTCCACCGTGCAATTCGACTTTTTCCTGCCGCAGCGTTTTGGGCTGGAATATGTGGGCGCGGATGGGCATCCTCACCAGCCGATCATGGTTCACCGGGCGCTCTTAGGTTCCGTGGAACGCTTCTTCGGAGTCCTGATCGAGCATTACGCCGGAGCTTTCCCGGTGTGGTTATCGCCGGTGCAGGCGATCGTGTTGCCGATTAGTGAAAAATATGTAGACTATGCTTGGAAGGTTACGGAAGAGCTGCGAGAGGCTAAGATTCGGGTTCAGCTTGACGACCGGAATGAGAAGCTCAACGCGCGGATTCGCGACGCTCAACTCCAGCGGATTCCTTTCATGCTGGTGGTCGGCGAGCGGGAAATGAACGCGGAGGGCGTAGCGCTCCGCAGGCGCGACACGGGCGATGCGGGTTTTCGTTCGGTCGGCGAATTCAAGACTTGGGTGCGAGAGCTTATCGACACGCGAGCCAATAAATGGTAAGCTCGACCTAATGACGGGAAGCGAAGAGACTTTCCTGATAGTAAGAAACGGTCAACTTAATCTCTATCGTATGGTTTAGAGGGCCAGGAGGGCTAGTTTATCAGTAATAAATTTATTCGTATCAATGAGAGAATTCGCGCCCGGGAAGTGCGGCTGATTGACGAAGAAGGCAATCAGTTGGGTGTGATGGCCCCTTTTGAAGCCTTGAAGATTGCGCGCGGGCACGGCCTTGACTTGGTGGAGGTTGCTCCTCAGGCAACTCCTCCCGTTTGCCGCATTATCAATTACGGAAAATATCTTTATCAGTTGAGCAAGCGCCAGCACGAGGCTCGCAAGCATCAGAAGGCCGCCGGTTTGAAAGAAGTGAAGATGCGGCCGCGAATCTCCGTGCATGATTTTGAAACCAAACGAAACCGGATCATCGAGTTTCTTCAGGACGGCGCAAAGGTCAAGGCTTCGATTACGTTCCGCGGACGCGAAAACGCCCATCGTGATCTCGGCTGGGAGATGATGAAGCGATTGACGGAAGACCTGACCGAAACAGGACAGTTGGAGATCGGACCGCGGATGGAAGGGCCTAATCTGTCGGCGATTTTTTCACCGAAAAAGGTGGCGACCAAACCGGCTCGGCCGGCCGCGCGTCCCGCCGCCCCAAAGGAATCGGCTTCGCCGGTTCAGCTTAAGGCTGCGGCGGTGCCGGAAACATCGGGAGGATGAATTTGGCAAAGGCGAAGATGAAATTGAAAACTCACAAAGGCGCTGCGAAGCGGTTTAAGCTGACCGCTGGAGGCAAGGTGATGAGCGGGCACGCAGGTGCGCGCCACATCCTGACCTCCAAGAGCCGCAAGCGCAAGAGAAAGCTGGGTTCGCAAAGGGTTGTTTCTGATGTGGACGCCGTGCATGTGAAGTCCATGCTGCCCTACAGGCGCTGACCGGGAGGCGCCGGCTGAGGCTGGCCTCTGACGGCAGGGACTACCTGCTGAACTCGGTTCTGGATTATAATAGCAGTTTGTCTTAAGACGAATGTGTCTGTCGGGTGCAGGAAGGCCAAAGGCTGGGTGCCTTCGCCGCCCCGAGATCCTCTGAAAGGAGAAACCCATGCCAAGAGTCAAGCGCGGTACTGTGCGCCGCGCCCAACGCAAGAAGCTCTCCAAGTTAACCAAAGGCTACTTCCTCAAGAAGAGCAAGCTCTACAAGTTCATGAAGGAGGCCGCGGACCGTGCGGGCCATTTTGCCTACCGCGATCGCCGGCGAAAGAAGCGGGACTTCCGCCGGATCTGGATTGTGCGGATCGGTGCAGCTGCGCGGCAGAATGAACTGACTTACAGCCAGTTTATCCATGGAATGAAGAAGCTGGGAATTGATCTCGATCGCAAAGCTTTGGCCGATATGGCCGTTCGCGACGCCGCAGGCTTCACGGAGCTGGCGGTTAAGATAAAAGCGGCGTTCTCGGTGACAAGTTAAAAGTCGAAAGTGGAAAGTTAAAACGGATTGACGCTCGACACCGATTTTAGACACTCCACCTATGACCTTGAACTCTTCCATGACCATTGACGTAAAGGTCCGCAATACGCTCGTTGATCTCGGTGTGCTGAATGCGTCCGACGTCAGGGCGCTCTTCCAGGAGGCGCTGCACACGGCTGAAAATGAGCTTATGGAGTTCAGCCGTCCCGGGCCGAGCGACGTTAGCCAAGCTGCCAAGGTGCTTCGCGACCGTTGGCTCGCCCGGAAGGGCGGGATCGTGTCTCTCATCGACCGAAACTGGCTGAAGCCCGCACCGGAGGAGTTGAAGCCTGCCGTGGGTGCCGAGTTCAACGCACTTCGACAATTGGTAGGTGCTATGTTGAGCACCGAGAGCCTCCTCATGTCGTTCGAGAATGCGGCGAATGAGGCCATGGCGGACTTGCCGGGCCGAACGCCACGGCCGACTGCTCCTCCCGACCTCACGCTGCCGGGCCGCCGACGTCCTCTTGGTTCGGTTCATCCCGTCACCCAAGTGATGCGGGAAATCGAAGACATTTTTCTGGGGTTGGGGTTTTCGATCGAGTCGGGGCCGGAGATTGAGTCCGTCTATTATAACTTTGAGGCTTTGAACATTCCTGAAAGCCATCCGGCGCGGGACGATTGGGACACGCTTTACGTTGACTCCCAGACTCTGTTGCGGACGCACACGTCGCCCGTGCAGATTCGGGCGATGGAAAAGCACGGCGCGCCCTTGCACATCATCTGTCCGGGCAAGTGCTACCGGCACGACAACCCGGATTCCACGCACGCTACCATGTTCCATCAGGTTGAGGGGCTGGCGGTTGATACGGACATCAGCTTTGCGGACTTGAAGGGAACGCTGGACTTTTTTGCGAGGAAGTTTTTCGGTGAAAAGATCCACACGAATTTCTTCCCGAGCTTTTTCCCTTTCACGGAGCCGAGCGGCGACCTGGCGATCAGTTGTGTTTTTTGCGACGGGAAAGGCTGTAGGGTGTGCAAGGATAGCGGCTGGGTGGAGGTGATGGGGTGTGGCATGGTTCACCCGGAAGTGCTTCGCCACGGCGGGATCGACCCGGCGCAGTATTCAGGCTGGGCGTTTGGGCTTGGCGTCGAGCGGTTTGCCATGATGAAGTATGACATCAACGACATCCAGCTTTTCCACCAGGGCGACGTGCGTTTCCTGGAGCAGTTTTAGCGCGGCGGCAAGTATCAATTGTTTCAAGAAAGCTGACTTCCGGCGGGCGACCAATCGCCGCCGGCTTCACCGATGAAAATTTCCCTGAATTGGCTTAAAGAGTTTGTGGAAATTCCCGTAGACCCCCACCGGTTGAAAGCGGACCTGATCGGCGTGGGGCTCAACGTGGAGTCTTTTGGGGCGGCGGGCGACGACTTGATTTTTGAAATCGAGGTGACCACCAACCGCCCGGACTGCTTGAGCCATTACGGAACCGCGCGGGAAGTTGCGACCCTCTATCGCCAACGGCTGAAGCCATTGGAGTATACGCTTCGGGAATCCAGCGCGCCGGCCTCAAGCGAGGCCTCAATTGAAATCCTCGATCCGGAACTTTGCGCCCGGTATTGCGGCCGGGTGATTCAGGGCGTGGAAGTAAAGCCGTCGCCAGAATGGCTCAAGCAGCGCCTGGAAGCTGTGGGCCAGCGGTCCATCAACAACGTTGCGGATGTTACGAATTACGTGCTGATGGAACTTGGCCATCCGCTCCATGCTTTCGACCATGCGCGGCTGACGGGCCACAAAATTATAGTTCGGCGGGCCCGGGTGGGCGAACGTCTTCGCACTCTTGATGGCGTGGATCGGACGCTCGGGGCGGCTGACTTGGTTATTGCGGACGCGGTGAGGCCGGTGGCGCTTGCCGGCGTGATGGGCGGGGAAGATTCCCAAATCTCCGGAAGCACGCGAACCGTCTTGTTGGAGAGCGCCTGGTTTGAGCCTGTCTTCATTCGGCGCACTTCAAAGTCTCAGGGCCTGCACACGGAAGCTTCTCACCGGTTCGAACGTGGCGCTGATATTGAAATGGCTCCCAAGGCCCTTGACCGCGCGGCGGACCTGATCGTGCAGCTTGCCGGTGGAGAAATCCTGCGAGGCGCGTTGGATGTATATCCTGCTCCGCAGCAGCGCAACCCGATTATGCTGCGGCGAAGCGAAGTGCAAAGGGTGTTGGGCGCGGAGGTTTCCTGGGAGGAGATTGAGCGTTTCCTGCGGGCATTGGGTTTTGAGGTTGAGAGGCGGGGAACCGACGGCTGGCGGGTAACGCCGCCCTCGTTCCGTTTGGACGTATCCATTGAGGTTGATCTGATCGAAGAGGTTGCCCGGCACTACGGGTATAACCGCCTGCCCTCCCGGGTTAAACCGGCGCCGGCGCGTGTGACGGGCAGTTCGGTAAGAGAAGTTGAGTTGAAAATTTCCGAGACCCTGGTGGGAATCGGATACCGGGAAATCATTCCTTCGCCGATGATCGATCCCGATGAGAACGCGCGTTTTACCGACCGTCCTCCCGTGGTTCTGGCAAATCCGCTCAGCCAGGAAGCTTCCACCATGCGATCTTCGGCGATTCCGAGCATGGTGCGCGCCCTCAAGTGGAACCTGGACCGCTATCGGAATGACCTGAAACTCTCTGAGATGGGCAGGACCTACACCAACCGCGCTGAGGGGCTACCCGAAGAGAAACAGGTTTTGACGCTGGGCTTATCGGGCCGCCGCCAGGGTGCGAGCGTACACGGAACGGAAGAAGGCATCGATTTCTTTGATCTCAAGGGCGATGTGGAAGCGCTCCTGGAGGCTTTTGACCTGCCGGGTCTCGCGTTTGAGCCCGCCGAGTGCCTCTATCATGAGCCCGGACTGGGCGGACGCTTTGTCGCGGGACAAACGCCGATCGCGCTTCTCGGCAAGCTGAAGGAGAGCCTTGCGCGGGATTATAAATTACGGCAGGAAGTATGGCTCGCCGAAGTCGATTTGGATTTCCTCTTAAAGGCTTCTCTGCGGCATCCGAGTTTCAAGCCGATCTCAAAATTTCCGCCCGTCGAACGAGACTTCTCGCTGGTCGTTCCGGAAACGACGCCTTATAGCAGCCTTGAGGCGGCCGTTCGCGGACTCGGTCTGGAAGAAACGCAAAGCATCATGCCGGTGGATCGCCGGCGAAGCGAGGAACTTGCATCAGGAACAATCCCCGGAGGCCATGCGAGTCTATTGCTCCGGGTTACTTTTCAAAGTCCGACCCACACGCTCGCGAGCGAGGAAATTGAAGCCGCAAGCCAGCGCGTGCTTGAGGCTCTTGAACCCTTAGGGGTTCGATTGAGAGCGTAAGCGCAAGGGTCGGCAATGGGGCCAAGTCATATGGATCTGAATGAGAGTTTCCAGCAGCTCGAAGAGAAAATTTCAAAGGCGGGCGAGGTCTTCAAGCGCGCGGTGGCTGAAAAACGCGATCTTGAGCATGCGCTTGAAAAGTTGAAGGAGGGCTCGAGCGAAAGCGAAAAGCGGTTTGAGGCCCTACAACATGAAGTCCAAGTGTTGCGGCGCGAACGCGAAGAGGTTCGAGTCCGGATCGAAAAGCTTCTGAAGCAGATCGAGCAGTTGACAAGTTCCGGCTCTCCCGGATAATAGTTCGAAGTCCGTGAAGCGCTTCTGTGAGCGCGCGGAACGGCAATGGTGGAAAGGAGAAACATGGCCAATCCCCAGGAGGCGGTTCGAGTCGAAATCTTCGACCAGGAATACCGCGTGAAGGGCAGCCTCGATCCGGAATATCTCGAGGTGCTTGCGAAGTACGTGGACGGCAAGATGCGGTCGATTGCAACCCGCAGCCACAATGTGGATTCTGTGCGCGTGGCCGTCCTGGCTGCGCTGAACATCGCTGACGAATACCATCAAATGAAGTCGAAGTACGAAACGGCGGCGGAGCAAGTGGAACGGAAAGTCGGCGAGTGCACCGAGGTGCTCGACCAGTTCCTCAAGCGGGCTGTTTGACGGCTTGCCAGGGGCCTGTGGCGTGCCGACGGTCTTGGGCGCTTTGATCCCGCTTGGAAATCTTCCGCCGCGACACGCCGGAAATTAAAGGAGAGAGTTGCAGAGCACAGTTAAAATCCTCTATATCGGTGATATCTTTGGCCGTCCGGGACGGCGAGTTGTAAAAGAATCGCTGCCTGAGATTGCGCGCGAGTACGCACCGGACCTGATTCTCGCCAATGGTGAAAACGCCGCCTCCGGGTTCGGCATTACGCCGCCGCTGGTGGAAGAATTGCTGGATCTGGGCATTTCCGTGCTGACCTCCGGAAACCACATTTGGGACAAGAAGGAAATTGTCGGTTACATGGCGGAGCGGGAGGACAGCCGCCTGCTGCGTCCCGCCAACTACCCGGACCCGGCGCCCGGGCGGGGCCTGTTCGTGGGCAGGATGCGCTCGGGATTGGACTACGCAGTTCTTAACCTCCAGGGCCGGGTCTTCATGCCCGCAATCGATTGCCCCTTCCGAACAGCGGACAAGCTTCTTGCTACGATCCCCGAGTCTGTGAAAATCCGCATTGTGGATCTGCATGCGGAGGCGACTTCCGAGAAACTGTCGATGGGGTGGTATCTGGACGGCCGGGTGACGGCGATGGTGGGGACTCATACCCACATCCCCACGGCGGACGAATTCGTGATGCCGCAGGGAACCGCCTACATTACGGATTTGGGGATGACCGGACCCTATGAGTCCGTGATTGGAATCGATAAGGACACGGCGATCCGTAAGTTTCTTACCCAGATTCCCGAGCGGTTTGAAGTCGCCAAGAACGACGTCCGATTTTGCGCCGTCCTGGTTGAGGCCAATCCGGAAACGGGGCGCGCAGTGTCCATCGAACGAATTGTCCGAAAATTCTAGAGCCTGGCCGGCCGCGCCAGCGGGCGCCGCGCACGAGTTGAAGCTGCCGAGGCCCTGTGTTAATTTGGCAACTCTTACTTGAATGAGGATGCTTGTCCTCAGGCCCGTCGTGAAAACGAGAACCTCTGAAACCCGGTTGCCGCCTCAAATCGACCTTGCGCGGTTGCCTCGACACATTGCCATCATCATGGACGGCAACGGCCGGTGGGCCAAAAAGCGCCGGTTGCCGCGGATTGCCGGCCATCGTGCGGGTATTCGCGCGGTGCGCCAAGTGGTGGAGGCTTCGGCCCGTCTGGGCGTCGGATGTCTTACGCTCTACGCATTCTCCGTGGAGAATTGGAAGCGCCCGCACACGGAGGTCAATCTCCTGATGAGTTTGCTTCGCGAATATCTCAAGAGAGAAATTCCGGAGCTCAATAAGCACAATATCCGGTTCGGAGCGATTGGAAGGATTAGCAGCCTTCCGCCTTCAGTGCAGAAGGATCTTCGCACGACCATCGAGAAGACCCGGAAGAATTCCGGGCTGAGGCTGACGCTGGCTCTTAATTATGGCGGGCGCGCGGAGCTGATTGACGCAGTGCGGGACCTTGTGACCCGCCTTGAGAAATCCGGCGCGCTGGACGTGGATGCCATCACGGAAGACGAACTCAACCGGCATCTTTATACGCATGATTTACCCGATCCTGATTTACTGATCCGAACCAGCGGAGAGATGCGCCTAAGCAATTTTCTCTTATGGCAAGTCGCCTATAGCGAGATCTGGGTGACGGATACCCTGTGGCCCGATTTCAAGGAGCAGGATTTGCTCCAGGCGGTTGCCGACTTTCAAAGGCGAGAGCGGCGCTACGGCGGGTTAGTCTGACCTCGCAGGGACGCGCTTAGTCCCGCCTGCGTGGAAGGCTGCTCCCAGCTCTCCTCAGTGGATTCCATGAAGCTGCGGATTCTAACCGGATTACCTCTGGCCTTCGCGGTTGTGTACTTGATTGTCCAGGAGCGGGAATGGGTGTTTGCCCTGGCCGTTCTTGTAACCGTGGAGATCAGCCTCCACGAGTTTTTCTTTGTCAGCGAGCGAGCTGGTTTGCGAGGCTGGGCCATCCTGGGTTATGCGGGAGGAGGGCTGCTGTGCCTTTCGCAGTTCGCGGCTTTGCACCGGACAGGTTTTAGTGAATCGGCTGCCCTTGTGCTTATCGTCGTGGGTGTGCCGGCGTTGGGTCTTCTCCTGGTCTCAAATCTCAAAGAATACTTCGTGGGTTTGGCCTCAACCTTGCTCGGAATTTTCTTTGTTGCTTTCACTTTTTCATGGATTGTTCCCTTGCGTTTTGCCGAGTCGGGCGAGGGGCGAAATTTGGTTCTTCTCTTGTTTGCCGTCATTTGGTCCGAAGATATCTTTGCGTATGTGGTTGGGAGGTTTGCAGGGAGAACTCCATTGGCCAAACGTATTTCGCCCCGGAAAACAGTTGAGGGGGCGATAGCAGGATTGGTTGGAGCCGTTCTTGTTGCTTTGGGTTTCAAGCACTGGTTTTGGCAGACAGCCGGCCAAAAAACAGTTATTCTGATAGCGGTACTAATTGCAGTAGCAGGGCAGGCTGGAGATCTTGTGGAATCTGCCCTGAAGCGGGCCGCTGACCTGAAGGATTCAGGGGCGATCCTACCTGGCCACGGAGGAATGCTGGACCGTATTGACAGCCTCCTGTTTGGCATCCCTACCGTGTGGCTGGTATGGAATCTAAAGGACTTTTTGCGACGATGAAAGGATTGTGCATTCTCGGGTCAACGGGTTCGATCGGTCAAAATAGCCTCCGTGTTTTGAGCGGCTTACAAGACCGCTTTCGAGTGGTTTCGCTCTCAGCGGGCAGGAATATCGATGTGCTGGCGGAGCAGATTGTGGCTTTCCGGCCCAGCATCGCCGTGGTGGCGGAATCTGACTCGATTGCGCCGTTGCGGGCACGGCTTCAAGCGCGGAACTTTCATGACAAGGTCGATATTCTTGCCGGAACTGACGGGCAGGTGGAAGCAGCTACCCACCCCAAGGTGGATTTTGTTGTCGCCGCAGCCCATGGAACGACCGGGCTGGTGGCCACTTACCGGGCCATTTGCGCCGGCAAGACGGTAGGCCTTGCCAACAAGGAAGTTATGGTGGTGGCGGGTGAAGTGATTACGGAGGCAGCCCGTTCGCATGGCGTGGAAGTTCTTCCCATCGATAGCGAGCATTGCGCCGTACACCAATGCCTGCGGTCCGGCCTTCATCAGGAAGTTCGCCGCCTGATCTTGACGGGTTCCGGCGGGCCATTCCTCAAGGTTTCCCGCAAACAGCTTGACTTTGTGACTCCCGAGATGGCGCTGAAGCATCCGGTGTGGAAAATGGGAGGCCGGATTACCATTGATTCAGCGACCTTGATGAATAAAGGCTTTGAAATCATAGAGGCGCACTGGCTTTTTGGTTTTCCATCGTCACAAATCGAAGTCTTGATTCACCCCGAATCGATCATCCATTCCATGATAGAATTCCAAGATGGCTCTGTAATGGCCCAGCTTTCCGTCGCGGACATGCGCCTACCCATTCAATACGCGTTGACTTATCCGGAGCGCGTGTCTGCAAATGGAAATCTGCCGCTGCTCGATTTGATCGCCACGCGGCGCCTGCGCTTCGAGAAGCCTGATGAGAGGCGGTTTCCGTGCCTGGCGTTGGGACGCTCGGCGCTTGAGAAGGGTGGGGCAATGCCCTGCGCATTGAACGCCGCGGACGAAGTCGCAGTGGAGGCTTTTTTAGCTCATCGGCTGCGGTTTTCCGATATTCCGCGTCTAATTGAGGGGGTGTTGAGCGAGACATCTGAGTCGCGCCTAAGCTCCCTCGATGAAGTTCTTGAATGCGACAAGCGCTCCCGCGAACGAGCGCGCGAGTTAGTGGAGGATATGGCAGGTTCGCGCACCCTGGTTTGAGCATGAGTAACTGAAAGGTCTGACCTATGATTTCAAGCTTCCTCACGGATGCCATCGTTGTCACGGTGGTTTTGGGGGGCATGGTTTTTCTGCACGAACTGGGGCATTTCCTGGCCGCCAAGAGCTTCCGAGTGCGAGTCCTCACTTTCTCTCTAGGCTTTGGCACGCGCCTGTTCGGTTTTAAGCGGGGTGATACGGACTACCGGGTTAGCGTTCTGCCGCTGGGTGGATATGTAAAGATGGCCGGCGACGATCCGACCGCGGTGCTGACGGGCGATCCTGGTGAGTTTCTTTCATGTCCCCGTTGGAAGCGATTTGTAATCATCTTGATGGGCCCCACGATGAATTTTGTGCTGGCCATCGTGGTTCTTGCGGGGCTTTACCGATATCATTATCAAAAACCAGCCTATGAGGATCAGCCCGTCAAGATCGGCGCCGTAGATCCGCAGTCGCCGGCGGCTGCGGCAGGGATTCAGGCGGGCGACGTGATCGTGCGGTTCGACGGCGTGCAAGATCCCAAGTGGCAGGATGTCAAGTTCAATGTCATCACGGGAGCCGGGCATCCGATTCCTCTGACCGTGTTGCGTGACGGCAAGTTGATCCGCACGGATATGACTCCTCATGCGGAGGGACCCAACCGCACCGGGGAAGCAGGCTGGTATCCTTATGTGCCGGGCATCATCGAAGAGGTGAATCCCGGCGAGCCGGCCAGCCAGGCGGGGCTCAAGCCCGGGGATATGATCACCGGCATTGATGGCAAGCGGATTTACTTTTGGCCATTGATTGTCCAGAAGTTGAGGGACAGCAAAGGCGAGGAAACGCAACTGACCATCGTCCGTGACGGAAAAGAGTTTCAGGTCCACGTGAAACCTCTGTACACGGACGTCATGGGCTTGAAAACCTGGCGGATTGGCGTGACGATTCAAAATAACGAATTCGTGGTCCGAAAGCTGCCACTGGGCCTCGCCACCGAATATGCGTTAAGAGACAATTACCAGAACTTTATCCAGACCTTTGACGTGCTGGGAAAACTCGTGACCCGGCGCATGTCGGCCCGCTCTCTTGCGGGGCCGATTGGCATCGCTCAGATTTCCGGAGAAGCGTACCGGCGGGGCATTGCGGACCTGCTGATGATCGTCTCGTTTATCAGCTTGCAATTGGGAATTCTCAACCTGCTGCCCATTCCGATTTTAGACGGTGGGCAGATTTTCCTTCTGGGGGTTGAAAGCTTTCTGCGGCGTGACCTCAGCTTGGAGATCAAGGAGCGCTTTGCTCAGGTTGGAATTGTGTTTCTATTGCTTATTTTTGTTTTTGTCATGTATAACGACATTGTGAAGACGATTCGTCCTTCTTGAACGTGGAGGGACGATTTCGCGTCTATTCTTTTGCAGGGGCGAACAACCGTGAACTTCAGCGACAAAGAACATTTCCCCGGAAGGCGAAAAACCCGTGTGGTCAAGGTCGGACGCCTGACGGTGGGCGGAGATGCTCCGATCACAGTGCAGTCCATGACCAAGACCGACACGCGTGATGTGGAGAAGACCGTCGCACAGATTCAGCAGATGGAGCAGGCGGGTTGCGAGATTGTGCGCTTGGCCGTGCCGGACATTGAAGCGGCGCAGGCCCTTCCGGAGATCCGCAAGCGCTGTCCTGATTCCATCCTGGTTTCGGATATCCATTTTCAGTATAAATTCGCGCTGATGGCGCTTGACGCGGGCATCGACAAGCTGCGCATCAATCCCGGCAATATCGGCGACGCGGAGAAAGTTCGGATCGTGGTCCGGCGCGCCCAGGAGCAGAAAGTTCCTATTCGAATCGGTGTGAATGCGGGTTCGCTGGAACGGCGGCTGCTTGAGAAATATGGATTTCCCACGCCGGAGGCGATGGTGGAAAGCGCCGAATACCACCTCCGCATTCTTGAGGATCTGGGGTTTAAGGACACCATCATTTCGCTGAAATCCTCGAACGTCAAGCTGACCGTTGCTGCGTACCGGTTGCTGGCCGCGCGCTGCGATTACCCCTTTCATTTGGGAATAACGGAAGCGGGAACACAATTTTCCGGGACGGTGAAATCCTGCGTGGGCATGGGCATGCTGCTGGCCGGGGGGATTGGTGACACGATTCGCGTGTCGCTTGCCACGGACCCGGTTGAAGAGGTTCGCGTGGCCTATGAATTGTTGAAGTCGCTGGAATTGCGCAGTCGCGGTCCGGTGGTGATTGCCTGCCCCACCTGTGGGCGCCTGGAAGTTGATCTGTTCAAGATTGCTGGCGAAATCGAGCAGGCGACGGCGCACATCAAAATGCCATTGAGCTTGGCCGTGATGGGCTGCGCCGTAAACGGGCCTGGCGAAGCTCGGGAAGCGGACCTTGGGGTAGCGGCTGGCAGGGGCAACGGGATGATTTATCGCCAGGGCAAAGCGATCCGCCGCGTACAGGAAGAAGAAATCGTTCCGGCTCTGCTCGAAGAAATTGAACGCTTTGTGGCCGATAAAGCCGCCGGCCGCTTGGAGTCCGCTGCAGAACAGGCTGGTGATGCACAGGAAATTTCCTCGCCATCAAGCCCGCTGGTCACGCTTCATTAAAGACAAGGCTCCAGGCAGCAGCCAAACCGCATGCGAAAGTCTTCGCTGCCTTGCTAGCAAGGAGCGCCCAATCCCTTCCCAGGTTTTGCTCCCGAACGGCGCGCGCCGCCGGAAAAGAATTCATTCCGACCCAAAAGCGTGATTTGCTTTTCAGATGGTTCGATAGGATGCTGGAAGAAATGACTTTGAACTGAGGGAAACTCCGCCTATGGCAAAGTTCAGAGAGTTTGCTTTGATGGACGCAACCGAGCAAGCTGCACGGGTGCGCCGCGGGGAAGTTAAGCCGGCCGAGCTTGTAGAAGCCGCAATCGAACGCGCCGAACTTCTAAATCCCAGGCTCAATGCAATCGTCACGCCGATGCACGAACGCGCGCTCGACGACGCCAATGGCGACTTGCCGGACGGCCCTTTCCGAGGAGTTCCTTTCCTATTGAAAGATTTGGTGTCGGCGTATGCCGGAGTACGGATGACCTCGGGAAGCCGCTTTTTGCGGGATTTTGTCCCCGACCACGATAGCGAACTCGTCGCCCGGCTGAAGCGCGCGGGGCTGATTATTCTGGGCAAAACGAATACGCCGGAGTTCGGAATTCTTCCTACTACGGAGCCGCTCTTATTCGGAGCAACGCATAATCCCTGGAATCTGGATCGTTCGCCGGGAGGGTCGAGCGGCGGTTCCGCGGCGGCAGTGGCGGCGGGAATCGTGCCGTTTGCGCACGCGAACGATGGTGGAGGGTCGATCCGGATTCCAGCGTCCTGTTGCGGGCTTTTTGGACTTAAGCCCACCCGGGCCCGCAACTCGCTGGGGCCGGATGTGGGCGATATTATGGGAGGCTTGGTGGCTGAACACGCCCTCACGCATTCCGTGCGGGATAGCGCCGCGTTGCTCGATTTGACGGCGGGCCCTGGCATTGGCGACCCGTATTGGGCTCCGCCTCAGCGCCGCCCGTACTCGGAAGAGGTCAACGCGGAGCCGGGCAAGCTTCGGATTGCTTTTTCTACGAAGGCTCCGAGCGGCGCCCAAATTCATCCTGATTGCGTCAGCGCGGTTCTTGACGCTGCCAGGCTTTGCGCAGAATTAGGGCATGAGGTGACGGAGGCCGCTCCGGAAATCAACGGTCCGATGCTCGTTCAAGCGTTCACAACGGTGTGGGCGGCGGGAAGCACTTCGGCCATTGACGCTTTTGCATTTCTGACCGGCCAGGTCCCCAAGGCGGAGCAATTTGAGCCGCTGACTTGGGGGCTTTACGAGATGGGCCGGAAAGTGACGGGACCGAATTATCTTCTGGCTGCGACGTTGCTGCAACGGATGGCGCGCGGTGTGGCGCAATTCATGGAGGAACAGGACGCGTGGCTCACGCCTACTCTTGCCGAGCCTCCCGTTCCTCTCGGGACCTTCGATGCGACGCCGGATAACCCGCTCCGAGGCTTTTACCGCGCGGTCGATTACGTGCCTTTTACGCCGATTGCCAACGCCACCGGGCAGCCAGGGATGTCGGTGCCGCTCTATTGGAACTCCGAAGGACTGCCCGTTGGCGTCCACTTTTTTGGCCGGTTCGGAGAGGAAGCCTTATTGTTTCGTCTGGCAGCTCAACTTGAGCGGGCGCGGCCTTGGGCCAATCGGCGGCCGGCGGTTCATGCCTGAATGTTTCAATAGTGCGTCTTTCCCGCGTTAGACTCGAGTTGAAGTGTGGAACCTGCGGCCTTCCAGCATTTTCAGCAGGCGGAAAAATTTGAGCGAGCGGCGAACATCGGTCTGGATCTGCTTTTTGAGCGCCTCGGGGTTCGGGAATTTTATTTCGTCGCGCAGCCGATAGAGAAATTCAACTTCCATTGCGCCGGATTCCACTTTCCCGCTGAAATCCAGGAGATAAGATTCAACGGTGACAGGATGCGTTCCAAAAGTGGGCTTCTGCCCAACGTTGGTCACGGACGGATGGAGCTTGCCGCGTAAGCGCGTTCGCGTGATATAGACTCCATCCTTTGGAAGTTGCTGTTCGACCGGACCTAGATTGAGCGTCGGAACCGTTTGTTTGCGGCCCAGGCCTTCGCCTGTGACGATAGGTCCGGCCAGCGCAAAAGGCCTGCCCAACATCCGGCCTGCAACCTGCACCTGTCCTTTTTTTACTAACTGCCGAATGCGACTGCTTGAGACCTGCTGGCCGCGAACCCGGAGCGTCGGAAAAATTTCCACGCGAAAACCACTTTGCTTGCCGAGTTCCAGAAGAGTTTGGATGTCACCTGCGCGGCGGTGTCCAAAGCGGAAGTTCGACCCGACGTGAACGACGGCGGTTCCCAGCTTTTCCACCAGAATCCTCTGCACAAATTCCGCCGGCGAGAGGCGGGCCAGTTCCTCGCAGAAACGCAAGACAAACAGAAAGTCGGCGTGTTCCTTCTCAATGAGGGCTATTTTGGCCTGAAGTGTGGTGAGCGTCTTGGGCGCCCGCTCGGGCGCCAGGATTCTGGCAGGATGCGGATCAAAGGTAATGACGGTCGCCTTGCCGCCCGTTTCGCGCGCGGAGCGGACCACCCGCTCCAGCAAGGCGCGGTGGGCCAGATGAACGCCGTCAAAATTGCCGATGGTCACAGCGCTCGCGTGGAGCGTTTCGCGCAATTCCAGGAGGTCTCGAACAACTTGCATATCCTAGTCCAACTCGATCTTCAGGCCGTCGTAAGCCAGATGCACGTTGGGAGGCAGTTTGGCGTTTGCCTCCTCGTGTTGCAATTCATGAGCAATGTGCGTGAAATACGCCCGAGCGGGTTTGAGTTGTTCCACCAGGCGGAGGGAATTCTCGACGGTGGAATGCGTTGGATGCGGCTTGTAGCGCAGCGCATCGAGAATCAAGACGTCCAATCCCTCGAGCAAAGGAATCGCTTCTTCGGGAATGGCGCTGAAGTCCGTTACGTAGGCCATCTTCCTGAGGCGGAAACCGAGAACGGGCAGATTGCCGTGGAGTACGGGTATCGGAACCACGCGTTCGCCCCAGAGTTCGAAGGGCCCGTCGATCAGATGAGGATCGACTTTCAGGATTCCGCCGTAGGCGTAGGTTTGCTCAAAGATGTAGGTGAAGATGCGGCGCAGACTCTCCATCGAGCGCGTGTCAGCGTAAATCGGGATGGGATTCTGCTGCCGGAAAAAAAAAGGGCGAACATCGTCAAGGCCTAGAACGTGATCGGCGTGAGCGTGGGTGAAAACAACGGCATCCACGCGCTCGATCTTTTCCCGCAACGCCTGGCCGCGAAAATCAGGCGTGGTGTCAATCACCACTGTCCGTCCCGCGTATTCAAGCAACACCGAGGGCCGGGTGCGCTTGTCGTGAGGAGCAGGCGACGTGCAGACGGGACAACGGCAGCCGACAATCGGAACTCCTGTAGAGGTGCCCGTGCCGAGAAAGGTCAGTTTCATTTCTGCTTGCTTGCCCGTTGCTTCTGGACTTCGATGAAGCTCATCCGGAGTTCATAAAGAACCTCATCGAGCAGCTGGGCTTCTTCCCCGGAAAGGTTGCCGCGGGTTTTCTCCTGCAAGACTTCGAGGAGATCGATCGTCCGGCGGCCGTTCACAAAGTCCGGTGGAATGTATTCCCCGCCAGGTCCGGGCAGCAAGCCCAGTTGAAACATGGCCGTGGTACTCAGATAGGATACCAGCGTGGCAAATGGCGCCGAATCTTCTGAGAGCCGGGGTTCCGGCTCCAGGACGGTTGAAGGGCTTGTGTCCCGCGGAGTTTGCTCTGGCTGTTTAGATTCCTGCGCTCTCGGGGCCTCACCAGACACGCGTTCCCCGTCGCTTCTGAACGTGCGCTTGTCCACGACCTTAAATCCAGATGATTCGACCTTTTCCTCCGCCATCTCAAACCTCACTTTGCATGCCAAGGTGTTTAAAAAAACCGCTACCCAAACGTGGTTGGAAAAGACTAGTTTAGCAACAATCTCCGCGGCCAACAAGAGAGAGCGCCTGGGGGTCATGGGGGATTATAACTTGAAGTCAGATTCTCGTGTGGACTTTGGCTGGGCCTTTTTGATAGGTTCCTTGCATGGCTAGTAACGGCAAGAACCCGATACAACCTGTGGCGGACCATGCACCGGTAAGGCGGGTACCCGGTAGGGTTACTATTCTTCGGGGTGCGGAAATGCCCACAAGACTTTCAGACGAAAGCAACATTCTAAGGAGGGTAGAGACCTACGGCGTGCCTCCGAATACAAGGGCGCGGGTGCTACCCGATTGGACGGCCCGATATGGTGTGCCTCCGAATACAAGGGCGCGGGCCTTTGATCCTGACAATCCGAGGCCGACTAGGGTCAGCAACCGTAAGAATCCGAGAAGGTCTAGGGCGAAAAATCGCTAGGGAGAAGGCTGGGCGCCGCCTTTAGCCGCCACGATCTGGTAGTACCACGTCTGACCTGGAGCAAGCCGAAAACCTAAGAAGTCTTGGACTGGGGTAGAGTCAAGGGGAGACGCACCGTAAAGCGGTAGCAGCTTGTAGGTCCGTTGCAGGACCGGCTTGTCATGAGAGTCGTAAACCTCGACCTCAATCGTGACCTGTCTGAGGTACAGCGTGGTTCCGTTGTATAAGTTAAGGTCAAACTCGCCGTATCTACTGAGAGTCGCGTTGCCCTCTAACTTGCCGAGTTCGTCCTGAGTAAACTCACGGTCGGGCTGTACCGGCACCTCCTTTTGCGGAGCCTGCCACCCGCTTGGGTAAAGAATCCGCGTGGCTCCCGTGAGGCGGTCGAACCTAACTGGAAGCGAGCGACCACTTCCCAACTCCATGCGGTCGTACCTGTAACGGGTTGGCCAGACGAGCCAGCCGAAGAGGAACGCGGTGGCCGCGACTAGCGCCCAGATGGCTGTGGTTCGTGTCCTTTGATGAGGTTTTGGCTCTTGCGCCTCTCTTGGCATCCTCTCTTGCCCCACGGGCTCTTTTGCCGGCTGCTGAGCTTCTTGGTTGCTGGCCGCTGGTTTCTCCGTCTGCTGTTGCACCTCTGCCTGTTTCCGTTCCTCTGAGGCTACGTCTCGCGCGTGCTGTTCTCTCATCGCGGCTGCATCCTCCGGCTCAAAATGGGCAACCTCGTGGAACATCGCCTCCCAGGGGTCTTCTGCTACCGGATTATCTTCGTAGGAACAGAACGGGCAGTAGTACTCCCCGGTGGCGATGTCAAGTTCGCAGTGGTGGATCGGCTCGGCGGGAAGCTCTATTTCGCGCTCGTCATCTGGCTCCGTTTCGTCCAAGGCTGATTCCGGGACGGTTTGTTCCTCGGTAGGCGCAGGAGCTATCGTTGTCGGCGGCGGCAGGAGCCAGCGGGGTTTCAGCGCCTCTTTCGCCTCCCGCGCCAGCCGCTTCTCGCGCAGGTCGTGCAGCTTCCGCGCCAGGGCGTGCAACTCTTCCAGGCTCAGAAGCCGGTCGGGTTTCTCCAAGCGTTCTTCTGCCATGCTGCCGCGTAGTTTAGCTCCGTCAGGCACGCTTTTCCAGAAAAAAGGCATGGAGTTTGGCAGGGGGGCCACGAACGGGGAAGACTCTCTCCAGGTCTTCGCGCTGTGGCTAGGGATGCAGGGCATTTGCGGGGCCGACGCCGGGGAACGGCTCACCGCGTTCCTTCATGCTCGAAAAGAACTGGATCGTACCGCGCAAGCTGCTGATTCTCATCTTGGCGGCTTCTATCTGCTTTTCAGCGTCCAGGATCGCCAAATCCCACTCCAAAGGAATTTTTCTCTTGGCGTCTAAATTTCTCTTGACTTTGTTTTTAGACATGGTGTATAAATCTCCTGTGAGCCAAATCAATTACGAGCGTGCTCTCGCGTCGGCGAAAAAGGAGCTGGAGGAATTAGCTGCGCTCAAGCAGTCTACCGAGACGCGAATGACCACGTTAAAACAGCTCATCGCAAATCTGACAACGCTTCAGGGCGAAGCCGTTCCCGCTGAGTTTACCGGGCAGGGCTTAACCGAGTCCTGCCGCAACGTGCTGAAGGGCTCTGGCAGGGAGATGGCCCCTCTT
>JAJYHU010000029.1 GCA_021784615.1 Acidobacteriota bacterium
GCTCCCCTTGTAATCGTCCACCATAAAGTGCTATGAAAGCATTCTTCCTGGCTTTAGGATGTGGTTAAAAACCCGAGGGCCGATTGAAGAATCGAATCTCTCAATACTTCCAGCTTGAAGCAAACGGAACGACTGTGCAGCGAGAAGTCGTGGGCGGCATCACGACTTTCCTGGCAATGTCTTACATTATTTTCGTCCAGCCGGGCGTGCTTTCGCAGGCAGGGATGGACTTCCGGGCGGTCCTGTGCGCCACCTGCCTGGCGGCGGCGCTCTCAACCTTCCTGATGGGTTTTGCGGCCAATTACCCGGTGGCTCTCGCGCCGGGCATGGGAGAGAACTTCTTCTTTGTTTACACGTTGTGCGGCGTGGCCCCGTTGGGATTTGGGTTAAGTTGGCAGCAGGCTTTGGCGGCCGTGTTGCTTGCGGGGATCTTCTTTATCGCCATCACGCTCACGGGCATTCGCGCTCAGATTGTCAACTCCATTCCAGACTCGCTCAAGCGCGGGATCGCCGCTGGCATCGGATTGTTTATCACGCTGATCGGGCTCGAATATGGCGGCTTGGTGGTGGCCGCTCCGGGGACTTTGGTGCGGCTGGGGGATTTTCGGCAGCCGGCAACGTTGGTCAGTGTCCTGGGCTTATTGGCGCTGTTTTTTTTACTGGCCTTTCGGGTTCGAGGCGCCATCTTGCTTGGCATTCTGGTGACGGCTGGCATGGCTGCCGCCGCCGGGCTTGTTCATTACCACGGACTCCTTTCAGCGCAAATTCATCTTCTGCCCACGTTCATGAAATTTGATCTGCACGGACTGTTTTCAATTGAACCCGCCAAGCTTGCGTCTGCCATTTTCGTCCTTTTTTACCTGGCGCTTTTCGATACGGTTGGAACGCTGGTGGGCGTCGGCCAGCAGGCGGGACTGCTTCGCGAAGGCAAGTTGCCGCGCGCGGGCCGCGCTCTGTTTGCGGATGCCGTGGGAACAACGGTGGGCGCGGGGCTGGGAACCTCGACGATTACCTGCTACATCGAGTCCGCCGCCGGAGTTTCGGACGGCGCACGAACGGGCCTTGCCAACATGGTGACGGGCGCGCTGCTTCTCGCCGCCATGTTCTTCAGTCCCTTGGCGTCCATGATCGGCGGTGGCGTTGAAGTAGGAGTCGGGGCGGGCAATCATCCCATTATCCGCTATCCTACGCTTGCGCCGGCGCTGATCGTTGTGGGATCAATGATGCTCAAGGTGGTTCGCGACTTTGAATGGGATGACGCAACCGAGTATCTTCCCGCTTTCCTCATCCTGGTCGGCATTCCCCTGACTTTCAGCATCGCGGACGGCATCGCTTTCGGGCTGATTGCCTATTCGGTGGCAAAAGTGGCCACGGGCCGCTGGAGGGAGTGTCCGACCCTGACCTATATTTTTGCGGCCCTGTTCGTCGTGCAGTTCTTCATCCTCTAGCCGGCTTTTGACGGCGTGGCAGCCGGGGCTGCTTCGGCAACAGGCTCCTCGGGCATCACGATCCAGGCGATAATGTACGCGAGCAGGCCCCAACCTCCAACAAGCACCAGGGCCAGCCAGAGCAACCGCATGAGCGTCGAATCCATGTCGAAATACTCCGCAAAGCCGCCGCAAACGCCGGCGATCTTCTCATCGGTCCGGGAACGCATCAGTTGTTTGCGGCGCCGGGTGGGCGCCACCATCGCCACACCGCATTGGCAGCAGAAATTCACCTGTTGGGCATATTCTTTTCCACATTGCGGGCAGAACATCGGAGCCACCTCCTGGGGGAAAGTGGAGGCTCGAATCCTCCTCTCACATATACGATTTTGGACGCCGTGAAGTTCATCGGGACCGAGATCGACGCTGGCGAAAGGATGGCGCGGGAAGGGAAATGCTCTTCTTTTCCGCGATTTTCGGGTAAGATGCCACTTATTGTTTCAATCGTGGTTCTCCCATCGAGTCCGGCCGCAGCGTTCATGCGCCGGCGAAGTCGCCACATCGAGCTCAGGGGGGGTAAAGAAGGATGGAGTGGAGATACCAGACATTGCCCGGAGTTTTTGCGCCGGCCAAATCCATGCGCCGGAGGGTCGCCTATAGCCTCGGCATTGTTCGTCTGATTTTGGTTCCGGTTATTCTGCTTTCTGTTTATTACCTGTTCCGAATGGGCTGGATTGTGGATCGCATCGTGAGCGTGGACGCGACGGTGGCCATGCAGGCCGAACGCGCCTCCATCGAGATGCTGGACGCGCGGCGCGCCGAGCGGAACTATTTTCTGCTGCACGATTCCCAAGACCTTGAGTCGAACCGCCGGTCGATTGCCGGCCTGCAAAAAATCATCCGGAATTTTGCCGACCTCGAACCGGAGGAGTCGGGCGCCATCGGGCAAATGCGATCCTCCTTGAACGCCTATCAGAAGGGAATGAGCAGCGCGGCCGAGCGCATCAACGTGGGCGGACAACCGCGCCTTGAGCGCCTGCGCGGCGCGGTTCTCTCTTACGAGAAGGACCTGAATGAGATGATCCGCCACGCGCCGCGCCGCAGCCGCTCCCGGCTGGTCCAGGAACTCCACAACCGCACCAGCGCTTTTGATTCTGAAATCGCGGCGGCAGGCGCCGAAGATCCGGTGCTCGAGTCGATTTCCGGAAACCTCCAGAAGGACGCTGTATCCTTTCTCAATTTGGCGGCGGGGCTTGAAAGGCGCAGTTGGGACCGCGTGAAGCGAGACCACCAGGACGCGCGAGACCTGATTGGCCGCGCCGAGTGGGTGCTGGGCAGCGTCTCCCTGCTGACCTTGCTGATCAGCATCTGGGCCAGCTTTGTGCTGCCGCGCGAAGTTGTGCAGCCGCTGCTGGACCTGAAAGAAGCGGTTGACCATGCGGCGGCAGGCAACTATGAGATTGATCTGGACGTCCAGGGCAAAGGGGAGGTGGCGGAGCTTGCAAACAGCGTGCGCAACCTGATTGCCCACGTGCGCGATAAAAGGGCGGAATCGGACGCGACGCCAACCTGATGCCGGAGGTTCATAGGCTTTGCGGGGCGCTCTGAAATCGTTCTGGATGTCCCGGGCGAAAGTTGATAGATTATTGCATGGAAGGAGAAATGCCGACATGAAGGGAAAAGCAAACATTATCGAGGTTCTCCAAAAATCTTTAGGCGAAGAGTTGCAGGCCATCAGCCAGTATTTTCTCCACAGTGAGATGCAGAGCAATTGGGGCTACAAGCGCCTCCATGCCGAGATCAAAAAGCAGGCGCTCGGCGAGATGAAGCACGCCGAAGCCCTGATCGAACGCATCATTTTCCTGGAAGGTATTCCCAACCTGAACGAATTCCCCAAACTCAAGATTGGCAAGACCGTTGAGCAGCAGCTCCAGAATGATCTGGAACTCGAAAAGAACGCCGTCGAGGAGTACAACAAGTACGTCGCCCTCGCCCGCAAGGAAGGCGACAACGGCTCCGCCGACCTCCTTGAAGTTTTGCTTAAGGATGAGGAAGAGCACGTCGACTTCCTGGAAGCGCAACTCGGCCTGATCAAGCAACTCGGCCTCGAAACCTACCTTAGCCAGCAAATGCACGCATAAACGGCAGCCGCGGCACTATGTTCTGTGCCGCGGACTCTCCTTAGCTGTTCTGGCGCTGTTTCTGTGTTTTTCATTCCCAAAAAATCTTGGCGGGTAGTGTGGCAAAATCTACCCCTTAATCACCCCAATGGGTTTCAGCCGGGCGACGCGTTTTGAGAGCCCGGCGTTGTGGACCACGTTGATGACGGCGTCCACGTCTTTATAGGCCTCGGGGATTTTCATGGTCTTGCTACTGTCTCCTCAAAGCTGTAAGCTGAACAGCATGGATGAGATTGTTTTCGAGGTTACCCAACAAGGCGACGGAGGCTTTGTGGCAGAGTGCTTGACCGAGAGCATTTTCACCGAAGCCGATGACTGGGAGTTGCTGCGCCGGAATGTGAAGGAGGCTGTGGCCGCCTTCTACTTTGACCGTCCTCAGCGGCCGGCCCGGATTCGTCTTCACCTTGTTCGCGATGAGGTCCTTGCCGAAACGTGAAGATTCCGCGCGACCTGAGCGGCGAAGGTTTGGTGAAGGCGCTTTGCCGCAACTGGGGCTACCGCGTCGTCCATCAGGAAGGCAGCCACGTCGTTCTTGAAACCGCAGACCCTTCTCATCAACGCATTGTGGTGCCCGCACACCGCCAGTTGCGCGTTGGCACCTTGAGTGCAATCTTGCGCTCCATTGCACGGCACAAGGGCGTATCGCGCGAGAGCATCCTGCGTTCGCTGGCGTGACGCCGCTCATGAATCCCATCGCATATCGACCTGCGCACAACCCTAGGCCCTCGTTCCAGGTCTGTGCCGCTCTCCAGGCTTTGCGGCGACATTCATCCTTTGATTACCCCAATGGGTTTCAACCGGGCGACGCGGGTGGAGAGCCCGGCGTTGTGGACCACGTTGATGACGGCGTCCACGTCCTTGTAAGCCTCGGGGATTTCT
>JAJYHU010000320.1 GCA_021784615.1 Acidobacteriota bacterium
TCTCAAGCCCCAGCGGAGAGGCGCCTTCTCGATATCCTGAGAGTTATACGGGGCAATCCGGGAGGAACGCTTATGCAACAACCTTTTGGACGGCTAATAACGTTGTCCTGATATCCTCATCAGAATGAGCAAAAGAAACGTACCAGCGCCCGTCAGGAAGAACCAGGATGCCTTCATCCAGCAACGCCAAGGCAAAGTCACTGTACATTGACTTGTCGGCCTCCATCGTTTCCCTGTAATTTCGAGCAGGCTTTTCCATAAATGTAAGCTGAAAGACGGCTCCGTGACCTGAACTGACGACCTTATGTCCTTTACTATGAAGTAGGGTGACAAGGCCTGAGCGCAGCCGGTCGCTGCGGTTTTTCAACTCCTCATAGCTCGCGCTGTTTTTGTTTGCCAATGCTTGGAGCGTCGCCTTGACGGCCGCCAATGCGATGGGATTTCCGTTCAGAGTCCCGGCATGAACTACCGCCCCTGTTGCGATCAGGCTCATGAACTCGGCCCTGCCCGCGAGCGCGCTGACGGCGACCCCTGATCCGATTGCTTTTGCATAAGTTGCGAGGTCTGGCGTGACGCCGTACAATCCCTGGGCGCCCGCCAAGTGCAGTCGAAATCCTGTGATCACCTCGTCGAAAATCAATAGGGATTGGTGTTGGCGGGTGATCTGGCGCAAGAACTCAAGGAAACCAGGTTCCGGTGGGATGCAGCCGGAGTTGCAAAGCATCGGTTCGCATATGACGGCCGAGATTTCATCTCCCCGGGATGCAAAAAGTTCTTGGACGCTCGCGGGATTATTCCACTCGGCGACAAGAACGCCATCGTGAGCGCGCTGTCCTTTTCCAACCGGGATCGGCGTTCCATGGGAAGACTCGATCTCCTCCCTCGTGGGATGGATGCTGACAAGAACACTGTCGTCCCAACCGTGGTAATGCCCTTCAAATTTCAAGTATTTCTGGCGGCCGGTCGCGGCCCGCGCTAAGCGTAAGGCGACCTGAACAATTTCCGTTCCGCTGTTCGCGAAGCAGACCTGATCCGCGCACGGAATGATCCGGGCCATTAACTCACTGACCTCGATTTCAAGATCGTGTTGTGCGCCAAAAGTCAGCCCTTTTTCGGCTTGTGACTTTATTGCCTTAGTCACCTGGGTGGGTGAGTGTCCCAGCATGAGGGGTCCCCACGCCAGTCCGTAGTCCAGGTAATTGTTTCCGTCGACATCGGTTACCTGGGAGCCTTTTCCGGAGCGGAAATATAGCGGGTAGGGGCGCGCGCCCCGGCGCAGCCCGCTGGAGACTCCGCCTGCCAGGAACCTTTGGGCCCTCGCATAGCGCTCGCGGGAACTTTTGGTCTTTTCGATAATACTTTGCGCGCGTTGAGCGGCGTTGAATTGCTCGCCCGTCATTGGCTTTCTCCAATCGATAGGATTTCGTTCTTCCTTGAGCCCTGCAACGCGTAGGCCCCGGCTGGGGCAATATGAACGATGTTGCTGCCTTGACCTTCTTTTGCCATCCGTTCCACGGCGAATTGTGAACAGTATTCCGATACCACCCCCGGCCACAATGGCGACTTTTCCTGAAAGACTCAGATCGCATCCAGGGGGTAGATTGGGCGCTTGAGATGTTGGTATTTGAATCGATGCACGTCAGCGGCAGCCAGCCCCGGCGTATCCACTTCGATGATGCGATGGGTGATGGGCTCGTATGCAGCGCGATAGGCGATGGCCGCCTTGACAACAACAATCCGCAGCCGCGTGGGTTCAATTCCCAAGGCGCGCAGTTGCTGAAGATTCCACATCGGCATTCGCCGCTCCGTCAAAACCACCAACACTCCACTCGTATCGACAACAACCGTCCGGCCCTGGTCATCCTGCACGCCGTCCCGCATCGGGCCAATGTTTCTGTATATTCCGTCGCTGATGGTTCGGACCACGCCCTCGATTTCGACGGGTTCACCATGATGCCGATCAATTTTCCCGCCTACTTTCAATCGAACCCGCTGGCGGACGCCGGCTTCAACGGCTGCTGCAACAGCGGCAGGGTCGCAGAACAGAACCAAACTCTCTTGGGCGCCCTGCTTGAGCAATTCAGCCAAGAGCACGGTGCCGTCACCGGGGGTTCCGGCTCCAAGATTGTCGCCAACATCGACAAGGACCGTCAGTCCACTCTTCCCATCAAGGGCCTGCCGTACTGCTTCTTCCGCAAGGGGAAGTGACATCTGAAACTCTGCGCGACGTTTCCAAACGGCATCAGCAACCTGGTTGGCGGCCTGAAGCGCCGCCTCAGCGTCGTTGTGCGCCACCGCAAAGACGCTGAACCCCGCATCGGGGACGTCACAGTATGGGAATCCCGCCGCCACACTTACGCTTACAATTTCCGGCCGCCGTTCCAACTCATGCGCCAAGGCAATTGCGTCTGACATCGGAGGTTTTCCGGTCAGTTGCCGCAAAATGTGCGGGAGCAACGGACGCCGTGCCAGCGCAAGTTTGGGCTGAAGGCCCTCTTGCAACACGCGGTGCATGACGTGGGCAGCTTCAAGGCCGCGTTCGGCTTGGTCAATATGGGGATAGGTGTCGTAACCGATGATTGCATCGGGCCAACGGACCATTTCCTGGGTCATGTTGGCATGGTAATCAAGCGTTACTACAAGAGGTACTCCAGCTCCCACGGCCTTCCGCACCCGGCGGAGAATCTCACCGTCGGCGCCGGCATAGGAGGTGGCAACCATCGCCCCATGCAAGGAGAGGAGAACGCCGTCCAAAGGTTTTGCTTCTTCAATCCGGCTGAGTAACGCCTGGCTGAGGGATTCAAAGGTCTCATCCGTCAATGATCCCGAAGGCATCCCCCATGCCATGACGGTGGGAATGAGTTCAAACTTATATTGTTGCCCTCCTTCTATGAATCCGCCTATTTCCGAAGAGGTTCCGCGCCAGTGCGTCATGATGCCCTCGCCAAAGTGGAGGTCCTTTTCCGCAAACCTTTCCATCGTCATGGGTTGGGAAAAGAACGTATTGGACTCATGATAAATTCCGCCGATGGCTATTCGCATAACGAGGCAATCTCCAAAAAGCTGTCTTTGAGTTCGTTGGCTCCGATCAGGACAGGGGCATGTTCCGCGCCTGCCTGGTGCACCGAAACCGAATCTTTGAAGCCAAGGTCCGGAAATAACCCTTCCACGGCTAAACCTTGCAATTTCCGAAGACCGGAGTGATAACCGTCCATTCCACACCCTTTGAGATTGATCGCTCCCAGCACGCTACGATAAAAGATCGCATCGCGGGGGAATATCCAATTGTTCCTGTTGAAACAGGTCGAATATCAAAACATGTCTTTACTGTGACCACGGATATGAATCGCTCTGAAACTGATTCCCGCAGCTTCAAACTTTTCGCAGCCGGTGGCTTCAGGTTCGACCGGGCAGGGCTCCAAGTGAACTCGGGCGGGTACGTCCTTTGCTAGCGCGCCGTCCGGACACCGATCTCTTCCACGTCGCCCGTTTCCAGTATGCCACGACTTACATAAGGCGTGGTCACGCGGCACGCTGTGGGCCTGCGGAGTTCGGCCGCTGTGCCACAGTGTGCGCACGTAGCAATCGAAAGGCCCGGAAATTCCGAGCTGGAGGCTGCCGATCAGCGAGAGAGCCGGGGTTAATCGCACAGGCTTACAATCAGATTCGGAATAGGAAAAGAATGATTGCGCGTGAACGAACACGTTGCGGATTTGCCCAGACGTTGGCAGTTTGCTGACGAGCCTATCGCGCGGGTGAGAGGGATTGTTGCCCTGCGCGTTATGTGGTATAAATTCAGCTAAATAACTCCGGTGTCTTCAGAAGAAGCAGGCGCTTGAGGGCTAAGGTAGAGCGGGGATGTGCATTCATCCTGGGCGAACGCATGTGGGAAGTCGAGAGCGCGTATGGAAATTGCAGAGCGCCAAATTGCGAAGCGAATTCTGGATTTGAGGAAGCGGCATCGCCTGACTCTGCAACAGGTGGCTGAGAAGGCTGGATTGAGCAAGAGCTTCCTGTCCAAGGTGGAACGCTCCAGTGTGTCCATCAGCATCGCTGCGCTCTCGCGGGTTGCGAACGCGTTGGAAGTCTCGCTGGGAGACTTCTTTGAGGATGATGAAGTCCGGACGGATGTCATCTATATTCCAAGGGCCCAGCGTCGCGCAGTAACCGGTGAGCGCTCCGATTTGGCTTATCAATATGAAATGCTTATTCCTCGGCGCGGCCGGCGCCAGATGCAGCCGATTATGGTTTCGCTCGATGGCAATAAGGCCAAATTTGAGTTGCGCGAACACCCTGGCGAGCAATTTCTCCTGATGATCGCAGGAGAAATGGGCTATATCTGCGGAAACCAGGAGTTTGTCCTGCGCCCGGGCGACTGCCTGTATTTCAAGTCGACCATCCCGCATGGGCCCAAGCCCATACTCAAACGGCAGGCCTCCTATTTGGTGGTTTTTACCACATAGGGAGCGATACAAA
>JAJYHU010000248.1 GCA_021784615.1 Acidobacteriota bacterium
AATCCTTAGGTTTCACTTCGTATGGCCTGGAAGTCCGGCGGTCCTCTCCTGCTCTCTCGCGATGTTGCTGGCGGCAGCAAGTTCGTCCTTGGGAGAACCCGCCGCTTCAGGCCACGAATTCGTCCAATTGGATAAGAAGGCAGCTTCCAGGCTGCTGATTTACATCGTAAAACCTGAATACCCGCCCATCGCCAAGGTCAACTATATCCAGGGCCGCGTAAAGATCGATGTCGCGGTGAACGCCAAGGGCCATATCATCGAAGCTCACGTCATCCAGGGAGAAGCACTGCTTGCAGCAGCCGCCCTCCAGTCGGTTCGGAAGTGGAAATACCGGCCCTTTGTGGATTCCGGAAGCCCCACGCCATTCCGCACCGTCGTTGACATCAATTTCAACTTGTACACTCATCGACAATCCGACCTGCCCGTGAACCCCGAGAAGTATCTCGAAAAGCAAGTCCGGCCTCCGGAAGTCATCAGCGGCTCAGGGAATGAATTCCCATTCGGAACGGTGGAGTTAAGGGTGCTGGTGGGTGCCAAAGGGCAGGTCTTGGACTCAGTGCCGTTCGGCAACGCAGGGGCTTCCCTTCACTTCGCCCGGAAAAAGGTCCGGCACTGGAAGTTCCGACCCGCGCGCTGGGGCGCGCTCCGAATCCCCTGGTATCTGGTTGTTAAAGTTCCCATCGAGAGCCCGTTGAAAGCTCGCAAAGGGAAGAATTCGGATACCCCATAGATTCTTGCAGCGTCAGTCTGCGCCCCGTGCTCGACGCTTCCGGCCTCGCGCCGCATCAACAATGGCGGACTCCTCAGTCCCAAGCAGGAGAGCCGCCATGGAAGGCTGCCATGACAAAGCATCCGTGGCTTCGACGGGCCACATTCTTAAGTATGATCGCAACCCTCGCCATTGCCGCATCGGCCGCAAAAAGCCCCCGCAACAAACCGCAATTCGAATACGTGGGAGGGACAGAAGCGATGCGCGAGCGGTGCCAGGGCAAACTCGCACTTACCGAAACAGCCATCATCTTTGAATGCCCCCAAGGCCGCGTTAGCGCGCCTTTCAATTCCATCATCCGCATGGAATACCGATCCCAAATCAGCCGCCAAGTTCGCAGGATGAAGTTCCATTGGACCCTTAAGCCCCCTAGCGGCGGCAAGCACAATCGTCTTTTTACGGTCGTCTATCGGGCGGATGGCCGATTGCATGCCATGGTTCTGAAGGTTCCGCCCAATGCCATGCGGCCTTACCTGGCCGAGCTTGACCTCCGCGTGGGCCACCGGGTTGACGTTGAAAGATATTATTAACGCCAGAAATCCTGCGCCTGAGTCGGCATCACTGGCGAGGGCCAAAGTAAAAGTATCCCAGGCGAGACCGCACTTTCACACCGTGCCGCCTGACCCTGACTTCGATCTCGTGAAAACCCAGCTTCGAGAGATTATTCGGCACGTAAGCCAATTCGTACTGGCTGTTAATCTCGCTGGCGATTTGACCCAGGTGAACTTGCAGCGCTTCAGAGGACCACTGGGTATAGAAGGTTCCGCCCGTATAGCGGCAATAGGCTTGCATATCGTTACGGAAAATCGTGGACTTTGCCACCCGCCCGGCCGTTGAAAGGTCCTGGGTAATATCCGCAGGCATCCCGAAAGACTGCTGCGAGGAGCTGGGCGTCGAAGGTCTCCCCGGAAGGCTCGGCCCCGCCACATTCACATCCTGCGGGCTCTGGGCCACCCGGGGCTCGGGTTTGCGGGTCAGCGTGGCTTTACTCAAGCTTAAGTTCAAACCGTAGATTTCCACTTCCGCGTGGGTTGCGCGGCGGATGACATCATCCTTCTTCGTGCTGCTCCCTGAATCGTACCCGGTCGAGAAGACCACAATCACCCGGCGTTCTCCCTCGGGCCGCGTCTCTAACAGATTCATGGCCTGCATGAGCGCATCATTGAGGCGGGCGCCGCTGCCGCCCGGCGCAACGCTATGGAGCGTCCTGTCCAGGACGTTCCCGGAGTTCGAGAAATCCTGGGCTTCCCGAACCCGGCCGGCATAAAACAGCACCGCCGTTTCTCCCTTCGAACCCAGCATCAATTGTGAAAACAGCGGAGCAAGGGATTTGACCTCGTCAAGAAGCGGGGCCACCTCGTCGCTGTTTTGGATCACAATCACCGAGGCAATATTGTGTACCTCCCGGTCAAAACGCTGGATGCTCTGCTGCCTGCCGTTGTCGAAAAGCTCAAAATCGTTCCGTCTGAGGTCGTAAACGAATTCACCCGTCGAGCGGTCGACAACAGTCACGGGAGTCGTCACCAGATTGGACTGCACCCGAATCTCAACCGGAGGTTGCGATTGGCCGTTGGGCTTGGAACTCGATGAAGTCGCTGGCGATTGCGCGCCCGCCGTGTTCCGCCCCGGGGCGAAAAAAACACCCGCGAGGAGAACAACAAGAGTTCCGGCAAATCGTACATGGCCTCTCGAGCGACACCCACCCGCTCTTTTCCGCTGCATCCGCGCCTCCACTCTATCCACTATGATGTACTTTTTCGCAAAAGGGTTACAGCCCTTCCGTCACGCGTTCCCCGCCCTCGACATCCTCTCGGACCCCCGCGCGCTGCCGCAGAGCCTCATAAAGCACAATGCCGGTTGCGACTGAAACATTCAGCGAATTGACAGGACCGCGCAGGGGAATTGCCGCACGCTGGTCACAGGCTTCCCGCACCAGGCGATGCAAACCCTCCCCTTCGCTTCCCATAACCAGTGCGCAGGGGAGCTTATAGTCCAGATCCAGATAGCTGGTGCTTCCCTGCGCTTCAAAACCATAGATCCAGATGCCCTGTTCCTTCAGGTCCACAAGCGCCCGGACCAGATTCTTGACCCGGGCGATCCTTGCGTGTTCAAGCGCTCCCGTTGCGGCGCGCGCCACGGCCGGGGAAAGGCCCGCGGCGCGCCTCTCGCTTACCACCACGCCGCTTGCCCCCGCCGCCACGCTAGTTCGCACAATGGCCCCCAGGTTGGCAGGATCCTCAACCCCGTCGAGCACCACCAGCAACGCCGGGATCTTCCATCCGGCCACCGCTTCCAGTTCCTCATAAGTCTTTTCGGAACAAACGGCCACAACGTCCTGGTGATGGGCCGTTCCCGCCAGGCGGTCGAGCGCCCGGCGCGGCACAAAGCGCAATGGGATTTGCCGCGCGCGGCATTCATTCAGGATCTCCTGAAGGCGCCGCCCTCCGGCTCCTTCACGCGCCACCACGCGATCAACAGGCCGCGAATGCACGGCTTCCTTGACGGCATTGATGCCGTAAAGCACGCTTTGCGATTGGTTTTCTCGGGATTCGTCCATGAGTGCTCAGAAAATCTTAAAGGTTGACGAGGGCCCCAGCGCAACCGGCGCTCAGGTCATGCGCGCCGCCGCCGCAAAACTCCGCAAACGGGCGGCCGCGCTCAAAACCGGGCGCGCAAGATCGAGTTCGGAGCCAGCCTCGAAAATCGGAATCAGCTTTTCAAGCTCCGGGCCGGAATCCGCGCCGGTCAGCGCCACGCGCACGGGATGGAACAGATCTTTCCCTTTCTTCCCGGTCGACTTTTGGACCTCTTTCAGTATCTCCCGAAACCGGGCATACGTCAGCTTCGGCTCCGCAAGAATTTTCGGGGCCACTTGCAGCAGAACTTCCGACCCCCTCGCTTCCTCGCCGCCCAGCAAGCTTACCGCCGCCTCCGCATCGTACTCAAAGATCAGCCGCGCCGCTTCCGGCACCTGGCTAAGGTAGTCAATCTTATTGAGGACAGCCTCCACAACCAATCCAAGCCAGCCGAGCACAGGCGGGCCATACGGCTCACTAAGGAGTCCTGCCTCTACAAAGAAGGGGACGCTCAACTCCGCCACGCGCTTCAAAGGCAGTTGCTTCAGGTAGTGCCGGTTCAGCCAGTTCAGCTTCTCCTGGTCAAACACCGCCGGACTTTTGGTAATGTGATCGAGGGAAAACTGCGCGATCACTTCCGCGTCGTTCAGAATTTCAGTCTTACCGTCGGCTGCCGACCACCCGAGCAGCGTCAGGTAGTTCCGCAGAGCTTCGGGAAGGATGCCCAACAAGCGAAAGCTCTCAAGAGAAGTGGCGCCGTGGCGTTTGGAGAGGCGCGCGCGGTCGGGACCCAGAATCGTCGAAAGATGCGCAAACTCCGGCGGCTCCCAGCCCAGGGCATGATAGAGCGCCACTTGCCGCGGCGTGTTGGAAATGTGATCGTCGCCGCGAATCACATGCGTGATCTGCATCAGGTGATCATCGACAACCACGGCAAAGTTATAAGCAGGATGTCCGCCGGAGCGCACCAGGATGGGGTCGCCAATGACCTCGCCCGAAAAAGTCGTCTCGCCGTGCACAAGGTCGTTCCAACGGAAATTCCACTCGGTAATTTTCAAGCGGATCGCCGCCGCCTCGCCCGAAGCGGCCCGCCGCGCGGCTTCTTCGGGGGCGATCTTCCGGCACCTCCCGGAATATTGCGGTTGGCGTCCGGCCTTCAAGGCTTCCTGGCGCTCTTGCTCAAGCTGCTCCGGCGAACAGAAACAATAGTAAGCGAACCCTCGTTCGATCAACTCCATCGAGTAGCGCCGGTACAAGTCCTGGCGTTCCGACTGGCGGTAAGGGCCGGAAGGACCGCCCTTATCCGGCCCCTCGTCCCAATCGAGGCCGAACCAGCGCAAGTCTTCCAACAACTGATCCTCATATCGCTGCTCGGACCGCTCGACGTCGGTGTCCTCGATGCGCAGGACAAGCGTCCCGCCGTGATGCCTTGCAAAGAGCCAGTTGAACAGCGCCGTACGGGCGTTGCCTACGTGGACATAGCCCGTCGGACTTGGCGCAAACCGAACGCGTACTTTTTGCATCAGTTTAAGACCTTCTCTCGAAAGCTAACACAGCCTGCACAAAACCCGCAACCGCAGCGCCTCGATCGAAGTGTTGCAGGTTGCGGCGGCGGCGCTTGCCGGGCAATGCACGGCGCCGCCTTCAAACAACCGCTCGAAGCCATGCGACACGACCATTTCCATAACTCTTGTTTTTTCGCCCCGGCGCGAGTACATTGTCTCAGGAAATCAAGCTGCTTCCTCACTCGACACCACTTCAGGAGCTTCTTATGGCTCACGACGAAAAGAACCAATCCTTTTTCCAAAAGCGCATTGCCTCCATCGACGCGCTGCGCGGCTTCGACATGTTCTGGATCACGGGCGGCGAGGAAATCATCCACGCCATCCACAAGACATGGCCTGGCCCCGCCGCGACCGCCCTCGATGTCCAATTCCATCACATGGCCTGGGCCGGCTTCCATTTCTACGACCTGATCTTTCCACTCTTCATCTTTGTAGTGGGAGTGGTGCTGCCCTTTTCTCTTACCAAGCATCTGGAGGAAGGAGCGAGCCGCGCGCAGCTTTACCGCCGTATTTTCCGGCGCCTGGTTCTGCTGTTTCTGCTGGGCCTGGTTTACAACGGCTTGCTCGATTTCGACCTTCACGGCCTGCGAATCGCCGGAGTGCTGCAACGCATCGCGATCTGCTATTTTGTCGCCGCCATCGTCGTGATGAACACCAGCGTGAAAGGCCAGGCCTACGTCCTGGGCGGAATTCTGCTGGGCTACTGGGCGATTATGATGCTGGTTCCCGTTCCAGACTTTGGCGCGGGCGTGATCACGCCGCAGGGCAACCTGGCCAGTTTTATTGACCGCCATCTGCTGCCGCACCCATATTGTTGTTTCGCCTTCGGCGACAATGAAGGAATCCTCTCCACCATTCCCGCCATCGGCACGGCGCTTCTGGGGGTGCTCGCCGGGCACTGGCTGCGCTCCAATCGCTCGCCCAATCGCAAGACCGTCGGCCTGGCGCTTGCGGGCGTGGCAAGCCTGTTGGTGGCTTTCATCTGGAGTTTCAATTTCCCCATCATCAAAAACATCTGGACTAGCTCCTTTGTGCTTTTCGCGGGCGGCTGGAGCCTGCTTCTGCTGGCGCTTTTCTACTGGATCATCGACGTCAAAGGCTACCGCCGATGGGCCTTCTTTTTTACGGTGATCGGAGTGAATGCCATCACCATCTACCTGGTCGGGCATCTCTTTAAATTTGCAACGATCACCACCATTTTCGTTCACGGATTCATCGGTTATCTTGGGCCGGCTCAGCCCATCTTCTGGGCGGTCAGCGTCGAACTGACCGGCTGGCTGTTTCTTTATTTCCTCTACCGGCAGAGAATCTTCCTGAAGGTCTGAGGGCGTGGACTTGGGCAGCGGCGCGGCAAGCCGAATCGTCCGCGCTGCGCCGCGCCCCAAGCCCGGAAATGTGGTAGAGTGGACTTGTGAGAGCCCTGCTTGCCATTCCGTTGCTGGCGGGAGTTCTTTTCCCGCCGATTCTTTCCGCTCAATATCGCCTTGCTCCGCGCTCATATGGCCCGCCTCCGGCCAAGCCCAGCCGGCAGTTTGTTCCGCGGCTTCAGATGCCCGCTCCTCCGGACACGACAGGCGGAAACTTTTCCGCAGTTCGTCCCTTTCCCGCCGCGGCCAACTCGATTTGGAGCAAACCGTCCCCATTCCGGAGTTTCGGGCCCGGACACGGCAGAGGGCGTTCTCATGGGCAGGACTTCATTCTCCTCGATTCGCTGCCGCTCGGCTATGGGTACTCTTATCTCGACAGTTCTGACGCCCTGGCTTTCTACCCGTCTCTGTGGCCGCCCATCGATCAGGAATACATCCAGGGGTGGCAAATCGGCCACGGCGATATCGCGGGCGAAGTTGCGTCGCAGCAGAACGATCTGCTGAGCAGTCAAATCCAGGCGCTCTCTCAGCAGATCAAGTCGCTCGGTCAAAAAAACGCTTCGCCTGCGCCCGCACTTGCCTCTCAGCAGCCTGCGATCCCAACCAAGTCGATTCCGGCGTCGTTTGTCTACCGCGACGGCCGCGTGATTGAGGCCGCGGACTATGCGATTTTCGGCCATACCCTGTGGATTTTCGGCGAGGAGACCACTCACAGGATTCCGCTCTCCCGCCTGGACCTTACCGCAACACAGAAATTGAACGATGCGCGCGGCGTCGATGTCGCGCTGCCCGGCGCGCACTGACCGCGCGCCACGCGGCCGCCGCAACGGTGTTGCGACGCAGGGCCCGTGATTTCTGCGGCCTTCAGAAAATCTCCGGCGTAATGCAGGCGCCGCGTCTGGCGCAGGCCGAGAGATGTTTTCGCTTCTCTTTTCCAAGCGCGCAATCCACAATGGGCGGGCCGGGAAAGAATTGCACTTCAAGGAATGGAGGGTTCCGTCATGGAAGAAGAGATCAATCGGCGTGACTTCATCAGGAAGGTAGCCCTGGGCGCCGTAACCGCAAGCGCCGCCTATCCCGCCACGGCAGCGGCGAACACCGTCCTTGCTCCACAAGGCAGCCAGGCGGCAGGAAACCGCAAGGACCCGGTGGACTGGGTCGATCCCTTCATCGGAACCACCAAAGCCGGCCTGCGATGGATGCTTTTCCCTGGACCGGCCATGCCTTTCGGGATGGTCAAGCTCAGCCCGGACAATCGCGGCGGGAGAATGTGGCGGGCGGGTTATGACTACGGAATCCCCACGCTCCTCGGATTCAGCCACGTTCATTCCTGGTCGATGTCCGGGCTGCTGATGATGCCCGCGACCGGCCCGCTCAAGTTGATTCAAGGGCCGGAGTCCGGCTCGCCGGAAAGCTTCCGTTCGTCTTTCCGGCATGAAACAGAAACCGCTTCGCCCGGATATTATGCGGTCACCTTGGATGACTACAAAATCCGCGCCGAACTTACCACGACAACCCGGGCGGGCTTCCAGCGCTACACCTTTCCCCAAGCCAGCCAGGCGCGCGTCATGCTGGTCCTGGACGTGCCCGGGGAGATGAGCATGGTGGTGACGAACGCCGTCATCCGCAAGGTGAGCGATACGGAGATTGAAGGGGAGTCCCACCAGATCAACGCGACCGGCGAGTTGCAGCAGAAATACACGCTGCATTTTGTCGTCCGCTTCAGCAAGCCGTTCGATTCGATGGGCGGCTGGGTGGGAACGGACACGGCCGTCAATCAGGATTGCGCGGAAATTAGCGGCGCCGGAATCGTGGGCGCTTTCGCCAACTTCCACACCACCGAGGGCGAGGAGATACTGGTCAAAACCGGCATTTCCTACGTAAGCATCGAACAGGCGCGGCTGAACCTGAATATGGAAATGGACCGATTCGGCTGGGACTTCGACCGGGTCCGCAAGAACGTCCGCGACACCTGGAACGGCCTGTTGAAGCGCATCGACGTGGAAGGCGGAACGGATGCCGACCGCACGAAATTTTACACGAACCTCTACCGCTCGTTTGTAGCGCGCACCATCTTCAGCGACGCGAACGGCAAGTACATTGATCCGAAAGAGCGCGTCCAGCAGCTTAAGAATCCCGAATCTCCGATGATGGGCTGCGACGCTTTCTGGAACACCTTCTGGAACCTGAACCAACTCTGGGGCTTGGTGACGCCGGACATCCTGAACCAGTGGGTCAATTCGCAGCTTGAACTTTACGACAAAGGCGGCTGGCTCGGCAAAGGCCCCGGCGGTCTTCGCTACAGCGGCATCATGGTGGCGAACCACGAAGACGCCCTGCTGGTGAGCGCCTGGCAGAAAGGCATCCGCAACTTCGACGGAGAAAAAGCCTATGAAGCCGTCCGGCACATGCAGACGACTCCGGGGGAAATCTACTACAAGGGCGTCGACAGGTACGTCGGGATGGAACACTTCCAGCCCTATCATGACCTTGGCTACGTGCCGGTTGAAGACGGCAAGGTTTCGCTGACGCTTGAATACGCTTATGACGACTGGTGCGCCGCAGAGTTTGCCAGGGCGCTCGGAAAGATGGACGACTACCGGTATTTTGCCAAGCGCGCCCAGAATTATCGCAATGTATACGACCCTTCGACCGGCTATTTCCGGCCCCGGCATCGCGACGGCCAATGGCTCAGGGATTTTTCTCCCTTCGATCACAAGAACTATACGGAGGGCTCGGCGTGGCAGTACGCCTGGTGGGTTCCGCACGATATGAAGGGCCTGCTTGGATTGATGGGCAAACAAGCGTTCATCTATCGCCTGAACGACGGCTTTGAACGCTCGCGGCCGGGCTTTGCCTCCGACGACTACATCAACGTGGGCAACCAGCCCAATATGCAGGCACCCTGGCTGTTCAATTACGCCGGCGCGCCCTGGCTGACGCAAAAATGGACGCGCGAGGTTATGGAACACTCTTACGGCACGGGGCCCGCCGGGTACATGGGCGACGAGGATCAGGGACAAATGGGTTCCTATTTTGTCCTGATGGCGCTGGGGCTTTTTGAAATGGACGGCGGCTGCTCGATAAAGCCGGTCTACGAAATCGGCAGCCCTCTGTTTAACCGCGCCGTCATCCACCTCGACAACCATTACTATCCGGGCGGCGAGTTTGTCGTCGAGGCAAAGAACAACTCCAAAGAGAACGTCTACGTCCAGTCCGCCGCGTTCAACGGCAAGCCGCTCGATAAGCCCTGGATCTATCACGCCGACGTCGTCAAGGGCGGCACGCTTGAACTGGTGATGGGACCCAAGCCGAATAAGAACTGGGGCGCTGCTGACGCCGCCCCGCCACAGTAGCCTGACGTTTTGGACGCGACGCCCGGGGTTGCGGCTCCGCTGGCTAGCCATGTCAACTCCCCGCCGATGATTGCCGTGGTGAGCGGCCCGGCCACGTTGATCGGCGCCAATGCTAGTGCAAGTCCGTTCGACCTTCGCTTGCGAAGGGCCCCGAGCGCAGCAAGGTGGCGAAGGTTAGACTCCATGATGGACCACGCTCTGCTTTTTCAGCCCCCTTTTTTGAGTTCCTGTATTTTCAATAATTTAGCTTGAGAGATTTCTGCTTGTTTTTAGCTTTGTTTTTTCAGGATTTATGTATTTTCAATAACTTAGGTAGGTTCGTTTTAGCTTCGTTTTAGGTTCGTTTTGGCTGTGTTTTCCACAGCCCTCTTTTAGTTTCAACAACTTCCTAGCTTCGTTTTTGAAAAAAAGAATTCTTTTTTTATGCCTTCGAGGTTCTAAAAAAATAATTTCCCTTCTCACAGTGCTTTCGAGCCCCAGCCAACCTTTGCTGGACGGCGCTCTTGAATCCTCGTTTCGTGGTCTCGGCTGTCTGCATTTCGTCACTTCCACCCGCAAGTCCCCGCCCCTTGCCAAGCTGATCCGAAGACTAGCATACTGGCCCTCGTTTGTCAAGTGTTTTCTGGCGATGGGGAGAGCGCGAACCGAAACGCGCGCGCCCGGCGGCGCTGCGGGCAATTCGCAATGAACGACCCATTCGGATTGCCGCCACGCTCGACTGCTCAGCCAACCCTCCGCCCGCGCTGAGAGAATGGGGTTTACAACCTTTGAAGCAACCCGCTAGAATGCTCTTGTAGCATTCGTTAAGTTCATCTGTCCTTTCAATCTGCTTATGTCGGACGTTCTCGCGATTTATCCAGGGTCTTTCGATCCCATCACCAACGGTCACTTTGACTTGATCGAGCGCAGCCGCAGGATTTTTGACCACCTGATCGTCGCTTTGCTGACCAACGCTGAGAAGGAGCCGTTATTCAGCGTCGAGGAGCGGGTCGGCATGCTCCGGGAAGTGACCCGGAACATGAAAAACGTGAGCGTGGACACCTTCAGCGGCCTGCTGGTGGATTATGCCGTTCAGAAGAAGGCCCGGGCCCTGGTGCGCGGCATTCGCGCCTTTTCCGACTACGAATACGAGCTGCGGATGGCCTTGATGAATCGCAAGCTTGAACCCAGGCTGGAGACGATTTTCCTGATGCCCGCCGAGTCCTATGCCTACGTCAGTTCGAGGCTGGTGAAGGAAATTTTCCGGCACGGCGGCTCCGTCAAGGAATTGGTGCCGCCCGTGGTGGAAGCACGTCTGCGGCAAAAGGTTAATTCTCTACGTCACGAGGTCTGATCGCAATGGAACTCTCTCAACGCATTTCACGAATTTCAGTCTCATCAACGCTGGCGGTGGTGCAAAAGGCCGCCAAGCTGAAGGCCAGCGGCATCAAGGTGGTGGATTTTGGCGCCGGCGAGCCCGACTTCCCCACCCCCGACAGCATCAAAAAAGCGGCAGTTGAAGCGCTCAATCAGAATTTCACCAAGTACACGCCGACCGGCGGAATTCCGGAATTAAAGCAGGCCGTGATCGGCCGCCACGCGAAGGATTTCGGCTCCACTTATGCGGTGGAGGAATGCCTGGTCACAGTGGGCGGCAAGCAGGCCATCTTTGAGGCCGTGGCCGCCACCATCAACCACGGGGATGAAGTGATTCTCCCCGTGCCTTACTGGGTTTCTTTCCTCGACATCGTCAACTACGCCGGGGGCCGGCCTGTGATGCTCGAAACCCGCGAAGAAGACGGCTTTGCCGTCAAGGCGGAAGAAGTCGAAAAGCTCGTCACGCCCAAGACAAAATTGATCATTGTAAACTCTCCGAACAACCCCACCGGCGCCGTCATCCCTCCCGAAGAGATGGAGAAACTGCTGGCGGTGGCCGAGCGGCACAACATCCTGCTGATGTCCGACGAGTGCTATTGCCAGTTTCTCTATGACGGCCGCAAGCCGTTTTCTCTGGGACATTCCAGTAACCGCGAAAACCTGCTGATTGTGGGCTCGCTTTCCAAAACCTATGCCATGACCGGATGGCGGGTGGGCTTTGCGCTGGGAAACCGCGACCTGCTGCGCAGCATGCTGAAGCTCCAGAGCCATTCAACTTCAAACCCGACCTCGTTCGCGCAAAAGGCGGCGGTCGAAGCCCTGAACGGGCCGCAGGATTCCGTGCAAACAATGCTGGCCGAATACCAGCGGCGGCGCAACCGCATTGTGGAGGGCCTGCGCGCGATTCCCGGAATCAAATGCAACATGCCCGAAGGCGCTTTTTACGTCTACCCGAACATCGGAGCCTACTTGAAAAAGGACGGCATCACCGACGCCGAAAAGCTGGTGGAGAAGCTACTGGAAGAGGCCCACGTGGCGCTAGTGCCCGGCCCGGCTTTCGGAACCCAGGACCACCTCCGAATCTCCTACGCCACCTCTCAGGAGCAGATCGACGAGGGATTGCGGCGGATGGCAAAGTTTTTTGGAGCGCTCTGAGCGATCTATGCCCAAACTGAACACGCCGCTCAAGCTCGCGCCTATTTTCAAGCCGAAAATCTGGGGCAGGAACGATTTAGCTCCCTTGTTTGACCGGCCCGCGAGCGGCGAGCCGGCAAACCCGTCCGCGCAAAACCGCGCGCTTCCGGATCAGGATAAACCGATCGGCGAAGCCTGGATCACCGACGACAGTTCCCCGTTCCTGAGCGGGCCGCTGGCCGGGATGACGCTCGGCGAGGCTTCGGAAAAGTTCCGCAGCAAGCTCTACGGATCAAACTGGAAAGGCGGGCGGTTTCCCATTCTGGCCAAATACCTTTTCACCAGCGACTGGCTGTCGGTGCAGGTCCATCCCGATGACCATTACGCGCGAAGCCATGAGCACGGGAGCCTTGGCAAGTGCGAAATGTGGTACGTCCTTCATGCCGAACCCAAGGCGGAATTCCTGCTGGGCCTGAAGCCGAACACGACGCGGGAAATGCTGCGCGCAGCGTGCGAAAAAGGCGCCAGCCAGGAACTCTTGCAGCGCTTTCACCCCAAAGCGGGCGAGGTTGTTTTTGTGCCTCCGGGAACCCCGCACGCGCTCGGTCCCGGGCTTGTGCTCTTCGAAGCCGAACAAAATTCCGATATAACCTATCGGCTTGACGATTACGGCCGCCTGGGGCTCGACGGAAAGCCCCGGCCTCTGCACCTGGAAAAAGGCCTGGAAGTGACGGACCCGGAGCTTCCGGCTTGCCGGAATCTTCCGCGCATCGTTGTCCGCGAGGCCTTCGGATATCGCCGGTACCTGGTGGCCAGCCGGTATTTTGCCGTGGAGGAATTGGCCATCCACAAGGCCGCGCATTTCCCGGCGGCTGCCGAGCGCGCCGAAATGCTGGCCATTGTTGCGGGCGAAGGCCGGGTGGAAACGGCCGCGGGCTGGCTGGGTTACCAGGCGGGCGACGCGTGGCTGGCGCCTCCGGGGGCGGACCGTTACATGCTGGCGCCCACGGAGAAAACGCGGATGCTCAAGTTTTACATTCCCGACCTTGAGGGCGATTTCCGGCGGCTCCGTTCGCGCCGCGGGTTCAGGTCCGCAGACGTAAAAAAGATTCTCTTCGCTTGATCGATTTATGGGGAAAGAGACGAATTCTCCGAACTCGGCCTTTGCGCACGTCTACGCCGTGATTATGGCGGGAGGCAGCGGTACCCGCTTCTGGCCTTTGAGCCGGCGCAAACGTCCCAAACAGTTGCTCGAAATTTTTGGCAAGACAACCCTGATCGAGCAAACGGTCGAAAGGCTCAAAGGAGTTGTGCCGCCCGAGCGCATCTACATTTTCACCAACGAGTTTGTCCACGCCGACATCGTGCGGCGCCTTCCACAAATTCTCAAGCGGCAGATTGTCGCGGAGCCCGCCCAGCGCAACACGGCTCCCACCATCGGCCTGGCCGCCCATGAAATCCTCCGCCGCGATCCCGCGGGCGTGATGGCCATTCTGCCGGCTGACCACGTCATCAAAAAGCCTGCGGCCTTCCGCAGCGCGCTCAAAGCCGCCTGCCGATGGGCCGGAACACCGGGGCGGTCCGTCGTGCTTGGCATCGAACCCACCCGGCCCGAGACCGGCTACGGCTACGTGCGTCTAGGTGCGCCGGCCGGGCGAATCGGAAATCAAGACATTTTGCGGGTCGAAAAATTTACGGAGAAGCCGAAGCTTCCGCTCGCCCGGCGCTACGTGGCCTCCAAACGCTACCTTTGGAACGCCGGCATGTTTATCTGGCGCGCCTCGACGCTGATCGAAAACCTTCAGCGGCTTCAGCCCCAAATGGCGCGCGGGCTTGAAGAGATTGCGGCCGAGGGCGGAATCGACAACCGCCGCGCTCTCAAGAAACTCTTTCCCCGCCTTGAGAAGATCTCCATCGACTATGCGCTGATGGAAAAACTTTCAGAAGTTTTTGCCGTCGCGGGCGACATCGGCTGGAGCGACGTGGGAAGCTGGGCGGTCGCCTATGAACTGAGCGCGAAGGACAAACACGGCAACGTCCAGCCGGGCAATTCCCTCTCAATCGATTGCGCGGGCAACCTGCTGGTGTCTCGCAGGAGCTTCCTGGTCACTATCGGCGTTGAGAACCTGATCATTGTGGAAACCGGCGACGCGCTGCTGGTCTGCGCGCGCGAACGCTCGCAGGACGTGGGCAAGGCCGTCCACGAGATCGAACAGCTCAAGATGAATAAATTCCTGTAGATTGCAGCCGCCCGGCCGTTCCGCAGGGAAAGAAGGGCCAAGGAGAAAAACTCTGGATCACTCGGGAAACGCTATCAAATTCGGAACCGACGGCTGGCGCGGCATTATCGGCGACACTTTCACTTTTGAAAACGTGCGCCGCGTGGCAGCCGCCATTGCGCGCTACGTGCGCAGCGAAGGGCAGCCGGAGCGCGGCCTGGTGGTTGGATATGACATGCGCTTTCTCTCGCCCGAGGCCGCGCAAGAAGCCGCCCGGCAAGCCGCCGCAGAAGGCGTTCCGGTTTTTCTGGCTCTAGGCCCCACGCCGACCCCCGCCACAAGTTACGCGGTAGTGGCGCGGCGCGCGGCGGGCGCCATGATGGTCACGGCCAGCCACAATCCCAGCATCTGGAATGGCATCAAGTTCAAGGCCCCTTACGGAGGGTCAGCTTCTCCGGCCATCATGAAGCGGATTGAAAGCTACCTGCCGGACTCCGATCCAGGCGACATCCGGGCCAAGAGCCAAACCGCGGCGCAGATTGAACGGGTTGACCTGGTCACGCCTTATCTTGAGCGGCTGAAGGAACTGGTTCCGCTGGAGCGGATTCGATCGAGCGGACGGCGTTTTGTGATCGATCCCATGTTCGGAGCCGCGAGGGGCTGCCTCACCCGGCTTTTTGATGAGGCCGGCATCCCGTATTCCGAAATTCACGGCGAGCACAATCCGTTGTTTCCCGGCATCAATCCTGAGCCAATTGAGCCGCACATGGCCGCCTTGCGGCAGGCCGTGGTGGCCCATAAGGCCGACGCGGGCTTTGCGACGGACGGCGACGCCGACCGGATAGGAGCCGTCGACGCGCGCGGCAACTATGTGGACTCGCACAAGATTTTCTCCATTCTGCTCCGCCACCTGGCCGGGGATTTGCATCGGCAGGGCGAGGTGGTCAAGACTTTTTCAACCACCCAGATGATCGACAAGCTGGCGGCCAAATACGGCTTGCCGCTCCACGTGACGCCCATCGGCTTTAAATATATTTGCGAGCTGATGCTGACGCGGAAGATCCTGATCGGCGGCGAAGAAAGCGGCGGAATCGCCGTGGGCGGGCATCTTCCGGAGCGCGACGGCATTTTGAATGCGCTTTATCTGGCCGACATTATCGCCACCCGGGGAAAAGAACTCGGCGAACTGATCCGCGAACTCGAAGAGGAATTCGGGCCGCACCACTACGGCCGGGTTGACATGGAAATCGACATGGCCGTGGCGCATCGCGTGGTTCAAAAAGTCGGCGAGGGAAAACTGAAAGAGGTTGGCGGATTCAAAATCCTTTCGCTGAACGACCTGGACGGCGTAAAAATGATCCTGGGTGATTCAGCCTGGCTGCTGTTCCGCGCCTCGGGAACTGAAAATCTTCTGCGCTTGTATGCGGAGGCTCCGTCCGGCCAGGAAGTGAAGGCCTTGCTTCACGCCGCGGTGGATTTCGCGCGCCGCCAGGAGGCGTAGCTGCAAACTCCAATGGATGAAGCAACTCGCGCCAAGCGTTATCACCGCACGGGACGCATCCTGGGCGTTGCGGGATTCGTTGTGGATCTCGCTCTGCTCCTTTTCCTGATGTTTTCCGGCTGGAGCGTCGCGCTGCGCGCTTTTGCGGAGCATCTCGTTTCCCGCCCATCCCTGAGCCTGCTGATCTATCTCGCGCTCTTCGGGTTGATTTTTGAGGTTCCGGGAATCCCGCTCGCCTACGTGAAAGGATATTGGATCGAGCACCGCTACGGCCTTTCGAATCTCACTTTCACGGGCTGGATAAAGGACGAACTGAAAGGCATGGCCGTCGGCGGGGCGCTGGCGGCGCTGGGAATGGAGTTTATTTATTGGACGATGCGGCGCTGGGCTGCCCATTGGTGGATCATTTCAGCCGCCGCGTTTATGGCCTTTTTTATTCTGCTCGCAAACGTCGCTCCTGTCCTGCTGTTCCCCATTTTTTTCAAGTTCAAGCCGGTGGAAGATTCCAATCTGACCGAACGGCTGCTCGAACTCACCCGGCGCGCCAAAACGCGCGTTCGCGGCGTCTTTGAGTGGAAGTTAAGCGAAAAAACCAAGAAGGCCAACGCCGCCCTGGTGGGCCTCGGAAACACCCGGCGGATTATCCTGTCCGACACGCTGCTCGAGAAGTTTGACGCGGACGAGGTGGAAGCGGTCCTGGCCCATGAACTGGGCCATCACGTGCATCACCACGTCTTCCGCGGAATGGTAGTCCAAACGCTGATGACTTTTTTGGGATTTTACCTTGCGAACGCCTGCCTTTTGCACTGGGGGGCCGCGCTGGGCTTTCAGGGCTTGGCGGACTATGCAAACCTGCCGCTGCTGATTCTGGTGGGCACGGGGCTTTCCGTGATTCTGCTGCCGGGAGTGAACGTCCACTCGCGCTGGCTTGAGCGGCAGGCGGACGCATACGCGATCGAGGCCATTCCCAACCGCTCCGCATTCATCACCAGCATGGAGAAACTTGCCGAACTCAATCTTGCCGAGCGCCAACCGCCCGCCTGGATCGAGTTCATCTTCCACTCTCATCCGTCCATCAAAAAACGCATCGCCTTTGCCGAGCGCGCCCGCTGACAGACGCTTCTGGCAGGCTTTGCATACGCCAGTGATAACGAGACATTCACGCCGTGGGCTTGGTTTGCGGGAGTGATTTGCGGATGGCGTCCAGGACGCCATTGACGAACTCGACGGATTCTTCCCCGGAAAAACGACGCGCGAGTTCGAGCGCCTCATTCATGACGACGGCCGGAGGAGTTTCAGGGTAATGAAGAAGTTCGTAAAGGGCCAGGCGCAGGACGTTGCGGTCGATGGCGGCCATTCTTTCCACCCGCCAATGCTGCGATTGCCCGGCAATCAGGCGGTCGAGCGTGGAAACTTCTTGCACGGTTCCTTCAAATAAAGCGCGCGCAAAACCCTCAACGTCCGGCGCAAGCTCGCGACCGCCAAGAAAACTTTGCAGGACGTAGGGAGCCGGATGCTGGCCCACTTCCCACTGAAAAAGCATTTGGAGAGCCAGCTCACGTGATTTTGTTCGAGATCCCATCATGGATACCTGGACCGAAAAACCGCTTGGCGACTGAACCGCTTTGCCGGCGCATGCGTGGTCACTTTCCTGTAAATTTTGCCGGGCGTTTCTCAAGGAAAGCCCTGGCGCCTTCTTTCATGTCAGCCGTGGCGCACGCGAGGCCGAATAAATCCGCTTCCAGCATCTCGCCCTGCTCCCTCGGCATCTCGATTCCGCGATGGACGGCTTCAAGAGCGTACCGGACGGCCACAGGCGCCTGAGCCGCGATCTTGCGCGCCGCCGCTTCCGCAGCCGCCAGCAGTTCGGAAGCGCCCACAACCTGGTTCACCAATCCGATGCGCCAGGCTTCCTGGGCGCTGATCGGGTCGCCGCCCAGAATCATTTCAAGCGCGCGGCCTTTGCCGACGAGGCGCGGAAGGCGCTGCGACCCCGCATAGCCGGGAATAAGGCCAAGCTTAATTTCCGGCTGGCCGAACCGGGCGTTTTCCGACGCAATGCGCAGCGTGCAGGCCATCGCCAACTCGCAACCACCGCCGAGCGCCAGCCCATTCACCGCGGCGATCACCGGCTTCCCCAGATTCTCAACCAGGCTCATCAGCTGCTGGCCACGCCTTGCCGTTTCCCGAGCCAGCGCCGGCGTAAGCGCCGCCAGCTCATTGATATCGGCTCCGGCGGCAAAGGCCTTCTCGCCCGCTCCGGTCAGGATCACGGCGCGGATATCTTCCGCCTTCGCGATTTCATGGAAGCAGCTTGCGAGCTCCTCGATGGCCCGCGCGTTGAGGGCGTTCAGCTTCTGCGGACGGTGAAGCGTTACCGTGGCGATTTCTGCACGAACGTCATAGAGAAGCGTATCATAGTTCATCGTATTCACCCCCGTGAAGACCGCTTGGCCCGCCGCGGCAAGGCTGGGGCGGCTCCCGTCATGCCGGCTGTTCGTCAAAGGAAGAAACAAGAATTTCGGTTTCACCTTTTTCACGAACCCGGTCCATTAAGGAATCAAGCCGATTGACGGCTTCAGTCACTCCGTCGACAGCGTCGAATCCCGCCCCCAAAGGAAGATCGCAAATCGCGGCGCAAAAATCGAGCGGGCGTCCCGCGTCAAATTCGATTTTACCCAGATCGTCCCGCAGCTTTTCAACGGCGCGCCGGGCCTGCGCGGCCGGCGTGTCCGGAAAGCAGACGGCGACAGTGCAGGGGCCGTAGCGGACCGCAATATCGTTCTGGCGAAGGTGCGCCGAGAAGAACTGGCTAACTTGCTGAAGATAGCTCTGGAGCTTCGCCTCGCCGAAGTTCCTGACCAGCTCCGAAGCGCCGCGAGGTTCCATCAGGCAAACTGCCAGAGGCCGCGATTGCTCTTTCGAGCGGCCGGCTTCCGCCAGCAGGCAGTCAACATACGCCGCGCGAGGCAGCAGGCCCGTCGCCGGGTCCGTCCCCGCCAGCGAGCGCACCAGCCTGCGCAATTTCGCATTGTTGATGGCGGTCACCACTTGCGGCCCGACAGCTTCCAGCAGCAGCTTCTCGTCCGGCGTCCATTCCCGCCCGGCGCGGCACTGCTCCACCAGCAAGAGCCCGACGCGCTCCTCCTTGTCAATCAGGGGTATTCCCAAAAGCGAAACGACGCCGAGCGCCTGAATATCTCGCCCGATGGGCTGAAGCGCCTCTAAGCTCGCCACCTCGCGGGCCGCCCATTCCCCGGAATGCGCGTTTTCGCGGCGCATAAAAAAAGCATAGACTCTTGCTGCCGTCGCGGCGCCGGAAGGAGGCGTACCCGGACTCAGGTATTCCGCCGCAAGAACCGGCGGCAATCCCACCGAACCCATCGCCGCCCAGCACCGGTCGGCATCGAGGGCCCGGCCAATCTGCTCAACGGCGATATCCATCACTCTTTCCGGGCTTCCTTCGCGATAGATGCGGGTGGTGATTCTGGAAATTTTTCTAAATTCCTCAAGCGGTTGTGGAACGCCCTGCCTTTGCGCGTTTGCGGGTTCCTGAACGGCCTCGGTCGCCTCGGCCTCCGCGGCGGGCGTCGGCGTGGGAAGAAAACCGGCGGCGTCATAAAGGTCCTGCAGACGGTCGTTCCCCTCCTGCGCGCCGGGATAAAGACGGTTGATTCTTTTAAGCGTGTCCTCGAGCTTTGCGGACAGCCGATAGCGCTGATACATCTCGCTCTCAACGAGCAGGTCATCGAGGGTCACCGCGCCGTCTTCCTCCGGACTTTCGCTGTCCAAGCCCGTCAGCACGGATCGGTCCGAACCAGGCACTTGCAAACGGTTGGCAATGCTCTTGTACCAGACCGGGTCCAGATGTCCTTCAAGATTCAGCAGCCGGTCCTGATGCCCGGCTCCATAAGGGTCCACATCAATGATTTTATCCAGGGTTTCAGCGGCATGATCGTACTGCTCGCTAGCCAGGTAAAGGTGGAACAGCCGCGCCAGCGAGCGCCGCACGCCCGCGTCCCGGTTCAGTTCATTGTACAGAGCCACCAGCATTTCCAAAATTTCAAGATTATCCTCATCCGCCTGGTGCGCCCTTTCCACGATGGCCACAAAATCGCTCTTCTTGCCCTGCTGATAGAAACGGCCCTTAATCTCTTGAATGAGCGACAAGGCTTTCTCAATCTCGTTCCCATTGAGCAGCCCTTTGATGAGTTGCTCGACCATCCCGATCGCTTCGGGGTCGGATTGATAAATTTTCCGGCAAAGCGGCTGCGCCTTTCCGTAATCGTTCGTATCGAGATAGGCTTGCGCCAGAAGCCGGAGGACGGCAAAGTCATCAGGCCTTGATTGAACAACCCGCTCGAGCAATGCCACGGCGTCAGCCGAGCGGCCTTGAGCAAGCGCCGCCTCCGCCGCCCTAAGACATCCTTCCTGATTCGCGGGATCGAGCTTGTGCGCCCGCGCCACCCAATCCGCCCATCGATCTTCCATTCCCTTTTGGCGGGCAAGCTCAGCGCCTTTAAGAAACTCGGCGGCAGCCTGCTCCATCCGGCCCGCCTGGGCTGCGAGTTCGCCAAGCTCCGCATGGGCTTCCATATCCTCGGGATCGAGATCGACGATATGTTGCAGGCAATCGAGCGCAAGCGCCTTTTCCCCGGCCGCGCGATACGCTTG
>JAJYHU010000409.1 GCA_021784615.1 Acidobacteriota bacterium
AATCGCGACCAGGCCCGGCAGGAACGGAATCCTGACAAGAAACCTCGCGATGCGGCTTTTCGCTTTATTCCTCCTACCAAAGATTTCCGGCTAACCCTGCAATTCCGCAAGGGCAGCGTTGAGCGCGAGCAAGTCATCGCGGCGCTGCGGCGGGTGATTGAGACGCTCGAGTCGGAGTCCTGATTCCGGCTGCGCGAAAGCCCTCTTCAGCACGGCCATTGCGGGGAACGGAGTAAGGCGCCCTGCTCCCTGAAGCCTTGTTTACGGAGAGCGCTTCACGGCCTATCCCCATCAAAAACCGGCGGCGAATGCGACAATTGCCCGGTGGACATGAGAACACGCTAAAATGAAAAGTGGAAATGGGACGGATTTGTCGTTCGTCCACGCAACTTTGCGAACAGCGCGCCGTCATCATCATGCTGAGGTCTTATTCAATGTTTGAAGTACTGGCAGGCGGCAAACAGCGTTTTTAAGAAAGGAAATACGGCGGAATGGAAAATGTTCTGGATGTACTCGTGGTGGGAGCAGGGCCCACCGGATTGGCCTGCGCGATTGAAGCCGTGCGGGAGAATCTCAATACGCTGGTGGTGGAAAAAGGCTGCCTTGTGAATTCACTCTTCAGCTATCCGCCGGGAATGACTTTTTTTACGACGCGCGAGCGCCTGGAGATCGGCGATGTCCCGTTTTCGAGCCTCAATGTGAAACCGACCCGAGCCGAGGCCTTGGAATACTACCGTCGGGTTGCGGATTTGTTTCACCTGCCCATTCATTACCAGGAGCGCGTCCTGGCCGTAAACGGGGCCAACGATCAATTCGAAGTTCAAACCTCGACGAATGACGGAAAACAAAATTCCCATCGCAGCAGCAAGGTGGTCTTTGCTACTGGTTACTATGACATTCCCAACCTGCTGGGGATCCCGGATGAAAGCCTGCCGAAGGTTTCCCATTATTACGGCGAAGCGCACGCATTCTTCCAGCGGAAAGTGGCTGTGATAGGCGGCTCCAATTCCGCGGCCATCGCGTCCCTCGATCTTTTCCGGCACGGGGCGGAAGTGACCCTGATCCACTGGGAACCCGAGCTGAGCCGGCACATTAAATATTGGATTCGTCCCGACATTGAAAATCGCATCAAGGAAGGTTCAATTCGCGCTTTTCTGGGGGCGAGCCTGAAAGAAGTCACCGCGGATGCGATTCTGGTTGAAACCGCTCAGCATGAATTGATCCGGCTTGAAAATGACTTTGTTTATGCTCTGACAGGGTATCACCCTGACTTCGATCTTCTCGAAAGGGCCGGAGTGGCCGTTGATCCAAAGACCTCGCGGCCGCAGTGCAATCCCAAGACGCTTGAAAGCAACGTACCGGGGATATACCTTGCGGGAGTATTAATTTCCGGCCGTCATACCAACGAGATTTTTATTGAAAACGGCCGCTTCCACGGCAAGCAGATCATCGGCCATATTAAGAAGCGATTCGAATCCCGCCCTCGGGGTGAGCCAAAGAGCGGATAGGTGGAACTGGAGAGCCATGGGCGGCGTAGCAAAAAAGCGGTGCCGGTTGCGCAGTTCGCCCATCCCAGCGAGAAATCTACGAGCCTGTGCGTCCGTGGCAACGAGGAATGCTTAAGGTGAAGAATTGATAGGAGACATTGATGGAATTCAGGACCCTTCCTAATACCGAGTTGAAAGTGTCGAGAGTCTCTTTTGGCACCATGACTTTTGGCGGCCAAACCGACGAAGCGACGGCCGGGCGGATGGTCGACCGCTGTCTTGAGGCGGGAATTAATTTCTTCGATACCGCCAACGTTTACAACCAGGGAAGGGCCGAGACGATGGCCGGCAAATTGCTCCGAGGCCGCCGCGACAGTATTGTTCTTGCCAGCAAGGTACGCGGCAAGATGGGGGAAGGCCCGGATGACGCCGGCCTCGCCCGCGCCGCCATTCACAAAGCTATCGACAGCAGCCTGAAGCGCCTGGGGACCGACTACCTTGATATCTATTACCTGCACCAGCCGGACTATGGCGTGCCGATTGAAGAAACTCTCGCTGCGATGCATGAATTGGTGGCGGCGGGAAAAGTGCGCTACCCGGCGGTTTCAAACTACTCCGCCTGGCAAGTGGCGGAAATCCACTGTATCTCTCAAAAAAATGGGTTCAAAGCCCCTCATGTCTCGCAGCCCATGTACAACCTGTTGGCCCGTGCGATTGAGGAAGAGTATCTGCCCTTTGCGAAGAAATACGGTGTGTCGATTGTTCCCTACAACCCGCTCGCCGGAGGCCTGCTGACCGGAAAGCATCTGCGCGGGAATCAGCCGCTGGCCGGAAGCCGTTTTGACGGCAACCAGATGTACCTCAACCGTTATTGGCATGAAGACTATTTTGCCGCGGTCGAAGAGCTTCAAAAAGTTGCCCGCGAGGCAGGGAAGACGATGGTGGAGCTTGCCTTTGCCTGGCTGCTCAGCCAGGATCAGGTTGATTCCATCATTCTGGGAGCCTCACGCATGGAACAGATGGAACAAAATCTTAAAGCGTGCGAAGGGTCGCGGCTCGATGCTGCAGTGATGGTCCGCTGCGATGAGATTTGGAAGCGCCTGCGCGGCATTACGCCAAAGTATTCGCGTTGATGGCGCGCACGACGCTCGGTTTCCCCTCAGGCCAGCGCCCACTTGATCGGCTTCGCTCCCGGGACCTGTTTGGCTTTGCCTTGCTGCTCAAGCCGGTCCATGTGTCCCTTGACGGGAAACATGGCAAAAATCCAGTTCTCTTGGGGCCAATCGCCCATGGTGCTCCCCAAGCCATCGATCAGTTCCTTCATGGTGAGGCCCGCCGGCACTTTCGCCAGGTTTTGGAGAATGGCGCGATCGGCAAACTCTACGGTGCGGCGCGATTCAGCTAGAAAGTCCCGAATCTCTTCTCTGTGCATGATGGGCCAATGTCCGGAATAGAGGGCCTCAACCGGCAGGTTTTCAAAATAGCGGATCGTGGAGAGATACGAATCAATCTGGTAGTAAGTTACGGGGAGGGCCATTTCACCGGTAGCTTTGGGGCAGCCTCGTCCTTGCACGGCATCGCCGCTGAACAAGGCGCGATTTTTAGAATCATACAACGCCAGATGGCCGCGCGAGTGCCCAGGAACGTGAAGAACGTCAAGGTACCAATCGTCCGCCAAATGAATCTTTTCGCCGCCCGTAAAACAGAGGTTCATATGCAGCGGCTTTCCGGCCTCGGGCGATGAGAGGACGTCCAATCCCACACGGTGCTCTTCCTGGAGAAAATTGTAGCGGAGGGAGAAGAGTTTGCCGGGGTCTTCGACTAGCTCGCGATCGGCTTCGCCGCAACTGAGCATGGTTTGGGGAGAAAGATTCTTGATGCTGTCATTCCCGCCCTGGTGGTCCAAATCCGCATGCGTAGTCACGGCCAGCGTCAACCGTTGGGGCTTGATTTTCAACTTGTCCATGAAAGGGAAAATGGTTTGCTCGGGTGTTTGGGCAATTCCGGTATCCAGTAGCACGACGTTGTCGCCCACAAAAAGATACTGAAAAAGATTTCGCCCTCCGTAGAGTGATTCAATGCGGTAGACGTTGGGATAGAGTTCCATGCGAGTCTCCAGTTGAGATAGCTTCATTTGTCCGGGCACGGCGCCAGGACAAGCTTCCATCATAGCTTCACTTGTGTGTTGCGCAGCTAATTTTTCGGCTGGCAAACAGCTCTTTAACTTTTTCCCGAGGGACCTCAGAAGCCGATCGGTTCGCGAAGAACCTTCTTAGTCGGTAATGACATCCAGGGAGAGCGGCTCAATCGGAGGCGGCAAAAAGTCATGAGTCCGGATCATCCACTGGCTGAGTTTAACCTGGAGCTTGCGGAGCGTCGCGGCATACGCAGGGTCTGCGGCCAGGTTCTTCATTTCTCCCGGGTCTTTCTCCAAGTCATAGAATTCCATTTCAGGGCGCGGCTTGCCAAAGTATCGATGGTTAAGCTCGGGACGGAGCTTCCCATCACGATGAAGGCTCTCGATGGAGCGCCAGCTTGGAGACCGCGCAATGTCGCTCAAAGGCCGGTAAGGCACTTGGGGCAGGTAGTTATGGATCAGCTTGTAGCTCGCGGTTCGCACGCAGCGAATCAGATCCAAATGCGTGTGGTAGTTCCGCTCGGCATAGATTGCTTCTCGCTGCTCGTATTTTCCTCCTGTCATAAGGCCCAGGAAGCTGGAGCCATTCATGGCTTGGGGAACAGGCACGCCTGCCGCGTCAAGCCACGTCGGAGCAAGGTCAACAAGAGAAACGAGTTCCGACGTGACAGTACCGGGTTTGATTTTTCCAGGCCACCGGGCAATCAAGGGGACCTGCAGCCCTGGATCGTAGAGCGTTCCCTTGGCTCCCGGGAAAGCCATACCCTGATCGCTGGTGAAAATGAGCAGGGTATTTTCAGCCAGGCCGTGCTGATCAAGAAGCG
>JAJYHU010000138.1 GCA_021784615.1 Acidobacteriota bacterium
TGGCCGCCCGGAGCCTTCTCGATCAAGGCGTCATCGGTGATTTACATGGTATGGAACTGCGGGTGACCGTCTTAACGCCCTGGCACCTCTGGACCTTTTTGGAGGGAATCCCGCGGCTCGAAATCCTGTATCACAGCATCCACTATCTGGACCTGATCCGTTCGTTTCTGGGCGACCCGCGCGGAATCTATGCCAAGAGCACAAAGCTCCCCGCCTTCCCTCACCTTGCTCCCACGCGCTCAACCTTGATCATGGATTACGGTGACGCAATTCAGGCGTGCGTTTCCGCAAACCACGGCCACGGATTCGGCCGTCGCCATCAGGAGAGCTTCATCAAATGGGAGGGGACGAAAGGAGCCATCTACGTCAAGATGGGGTTGCTGTTGGATTACCCGAAAGGCGAGCCGGACGAAATGGAATTCTGCATCCTGCGTGATCCCGAGCCTCCCCGTTGGGAGCCTGTCGCTCTCGAGGGAACCTGGTTTCCTGACGCGTTTATCGGCACCATGGCAAGTGTGATGCGGTGGGTTAACAATCCAGGTGACACGGCACCCACAGCCGTAGACAACGCCTTGAAGACGATGGCCGTGGTGGAAGCTGCATACCGATCAAGCGAGCACGGCGGAGAGCCCATCCCTCATTAAGGCGGGGACTTCGGTAACTGCCGCATGTTCCATTAGGAAAGTAAAAAAAAGACGCTGCTTCAAATGGCAGCAATCCATTGTAAAAGGTCATGTCTTCTTTAAATCGAATCCGACTTCGGGGCATCACCTGGAACCACTCACGAGGCGTGCTGCCCCTGCTGGCGACGGCCCAGCGGTATTCAGAGATGTGCCCGAATGTTGAGATCCTCTGGGAAAAGCGAAACCTGCAGGAGTTCGCAGATTTTCCCGTTGAGAAACTGGCTGAGTCTTTTGACCTGCTGGTAATCGACCATCCTTTCGTGGGATATGCAGCGCGTCACCGAGTTTTCATTCCGATCGATGAAGGGTTGGACGCTGACTTCCTGGCCGACCAGGAGCGGAATTCCGTCGGTCTGTCACATCGGAGCTATTTCTACGAGGAACGCCCATGGGCGCTGGCGATTGACGCTGCAACTCCCGTCAGTTCCTGGCGACCTGATTTACTGCAAAAGGCTGGAGCCTCCGTGCCCGACACGTGGGAGGATCTCCTTGCATTGGCCAAGCGCAGATTGGTCGCGTTCCCGTCAATCCCCGTTGACAGCCTGATGAATGTTTATATGCTCTGTTGTGCGCTCGGCGAAGATCCCTTTAGTAACAAAGATGGTTTTGTGGACGCTGCAACAGGCGCTGAAGCGTTGACCATGCTTCGGGATCTGATATCGCTTTGTTCGCCTGAAATTCTTACCTGGAATCCCATCGCGACCTATGAAGCAATGGCGGCCCGCGACGATATCGCCTATTGCCCGTTTGCCTTCGGATATTCCAACTACGCGCGGCCGGGGTATGCCCAAAACGTACTCGAATTTGGAGACTTATGCCGCATCCGCGGAGCGGAGCGCGCGCGAACGACGCTTGGAGGTACCGGCCTTGCCGTCTCAGCCGCCTGCCGCCACCGGGAAGCGGCTTTTCAATACGCCCGCTACGTCGCGTCGGCTGAATGTCAAAGCACGCTTTACGTGCAAAACGGCGGCCAACCCGGACACCGCTCGGCGTGGACCGATGCGGAAGCTAACTGCACCACGAACGATTTCTTCCGGAATACCCTTCCCGCACTCGACCGCGCCTATCTGCGGCCGCGCTATTGCGGATACATTGAATTTCAAGATCAGGCTGGAGCGGTGGTCCATCAGTTCCTGCGCGAAAGTGGCAATGCGCAGGCGGCGGTTGAAGAGTTACGCCGGTGCTTTGAACAATCAAAGTCAAAGGATCTCTGAAGCCCCCATGCCGGCTCTCAGATAACGTCATGAAAATTATCGATACTCACCAGCATCTCTGGGACATGGAACGCTTCAAATTCTCATGGTGCAGGGAGATCCCCGAACTCAACCGAAGTTTTCGCATGCCGGATTACCTTGCGGCAATTCGCGGAACTGGGATTGAGAAATCCATCCACGTAGAGGCGGATGTGGACGAACCTTATATGGCCGATGAAACCCGCTACATCCTCACCCTCGCCGAGGCCCCGGACAATCCGCTCGCCGGAGTGGTCGCTTGCGGGCGCCCGGAGCAGGGAGGTTTCAGGGAATATCTCGATAAGGTTATCGGTCATCCGGCTCTCAAAGGAATACGCCGCATTCTGCACACTCAGCCGGACGCTGTGGCACAAGGAGCAAAGTTTATCGAGAATGTGAAGGCCCTCAGCTCCTATAACCTTTCGTTTGATATCTGCGTTCTGGCACGCCAACTCCCCATCGCTATTCATCTTGTCAAACAATGTCCCCGTGTGACTTTTATTCTCGACCACTGCGGTGTGCCTCAGGTGAAGGAAAAAGTTCTGGACCCTTGGCGGCAGCACCTCCGCGAACTTTCCGAGTTTCCCAACGTCAACTGCAAGATTTCCGGCTTGGTTGCCTATGCCGATCCGGAAACGTGGACCGCTAAGGATCTCCGTCCCTTCGTGGAGCGCGCTGTTGAGTGCTTCGGATGGGAGCGTGTAATGTTCGGCAGTGACTGGCCTGTCTGCACTCTATCCACCACGCTCCGAAAGTGGGTGGAAACGCTTTCCAATCTCACACAAAACGAAAGCCCTGAAAACCGGCACAAACTCTTCTACGAAAACGCACGAAGAATTTACCGGCTTGGCTAATCGACTTTCCAGGTAAGCCAAGATTGCGGAAGCACGCTCGAGGGAAAGCGTAAAACCTTGCAGCCAGGGATGATTTCAGCGGACGTGTGCTGCGACCAGCCCACTCCCAAGCCTGTCAATAGGCCCTCCCAATCAGGTGAGGATTAAAGCCGCACCTCAAGACTTGCGTCCGGGTTGCAACAAGACGTAGACTGAGCGCCGGACTTTACGCTGGGAGTGTAAAACATGAAAAGATCGAGAACCTTACGGCTTATAGCGCTGGCCGCAATCGTGGCCGGCATCGGTGCAGGACTCCTTATGGCAGGCAAGCATTCTCCATCGCCTGGAGCGCGTGGCGCAAGCCAGGCGGCCGCCGGCGCAACTCTTGCCCCCACTCCCCCGATGGGCTGGAACAGTTACGACAGTTATGGCGGCGACGTCAACGAGCAGGAGGTGAGGGCGAACGCCGCCTACCTGGCCAAGCATCTGGCGCGCTACGGCTGGAAGTACGTGGTGGTCGATTACTACTGGTACTATCCCGGCGGCAAGGTGGAAGGCGCGCCGGTGATGGACCGCTACGGCCGGCTGCTGCCCGCGCCGAACCGCTTCCCATCCGCCACGGGAGGACAAGGCTTCAAGCCTCTCGCGGATTACGTTCATTCCCTGGGCCTCAAGTTCGGCATTCACATTATGCGTGGCATCCCGCGGGCGGCGGTGGAAAAGAACCTGCCGATCCTCGGAACGTCGGAGCACGCGCGGGATGTGGCCAACCTGCTGAACACCTGTTCGTGGTCCAAGGCAATGTACGGGGTTGACGTGTCAAAGTCCGCCGGGCAGGCCTATTACAATTCGCTGGCCAAGCTTTACGCCCAGTGGGATGTGGATTTCATCAAAGCGGATGACATGAGCCGCGCCACCGACCCCTATGGCGAGGTCTATCACGCGCCGGAAATCGAGGCGCTGCGCCGCGCGATGAACCAATCCGGCAGGCCGATGGTCTTGAGCCTTTCACCCGGGCCCACGCCGCTCAGTGAGGCCGCGAATGCCGAACGCTATTCGCAGATGTGGCGCATCTCCGGAGATATGTGGGATAACTGGCCGGAGGTAAAAGACCAGTTTGGCTATTGCCGATTGTGGGCGCCGCACATCGGCCCCGGTCACTGGCCGGATGCCGACATGCTGCCGCTTGGGCGGCTGCGGCTTCGCGGCTTTTCAGACCAACCGCGCCTTACCCGCCTTACTCGCGACGAGCAATACACCATGATGACCTTGTGGTCCATCTTCCGTTCGCCGCTGATGATGGGCGGGGATTTGCCCAGCCTCGATCCCTTCACCCTGTCGCTGCTCACCAACCGTGAAGTCCTCGCCGTCGACCAGCACAGCTCGCACAATCACCTGCTGTTCACGCGCGGCACAGAGATCGCCTGGGTGGCCGACGTCCCTGGAACAAAGCAAAAATACGTCGCCCTGTTCAACCTGGGCAAGACCCCGGCTACGATCGCTGTTTCCTGGAACCAACTGGGACTCGGCGGGAAAAGCGCGGTCCGCGACTTGTGGCAAAAGAAAAACCTTGGTGATTTCAGCCGGAGCTTCGAGGCTGAGATCCATCCGCACGGCGCGGGCCTGTACAAGATAAGCCCGATGTGATCCCGAAACTCCGGCTACGCCTCGATGCGATAGCGCTCACCCGGCTCCGTGGA
>JAJYHU010000247.1 GCA_021784615.1 Acidobacteriota bacterium
TCCTCGCTTTCCTCAACTTCGCTCTCATCGTCGAGGCACTCCGTTAGTGTTAACAGGCCCTAGTCAAGCAATTGCCCATGCGGGGTCAACGGAAGACCCCATGCGTAATGCCGGGTTGGGCGCGGCAGCGCGTCTAGTGCAGCGTCCGTTTGAAGATCGCGTAGGTTGTTGGGTCCACGACTGAAGTGGCTGGCAGTGAATTTGCAATCGGGGCAGCGGCTTTCAGTTCCTGTCTCTTTCGGTATACCAGCGTCAAATCCTTGGTTGCTAGCATGCGCTTCGCTCGAAGCCAGCCCGAGATGTTTATTGCTGTCGAGGCTGTCTTGGCAGGCACGGTTATGTTGAACCGTATTTTGTTGGCACCTGGTCGAAGGTTAGCGCCAAACGAGTAGAAGGCTCCCTTCCGGCCCATATAAAGGTCTAAGGCGGATGGTTTGCCGTTCATCAGCAAGTCCGCCTTGACTCCGGGCAGCGATTCGGCGGGCTCGAACAATACCACCAGTTCAGCTTGCTGAAAATCCGCAGGGACCTGTACTGCCAGGTAAATTCCCAACTTTTTGCTCTCGCCTTCCTTGTTTTCCGTCACAATCGACGGAACAAAAAACCGCGGTTGGCTCTTCTGCACCGCACCGTTCCCAAAATGGACCGTCAATAGGTTTTGAGAACCTTGCGCTCGTGTCTTGACTGGCGCACCTGCAAGCCGGATTTCTTTGTAATCTCCAGCCTGCGGCAGTCCAACCAATTCTGTTGTCCCCTTGGCGCCATACAGCCGATACTTCAACTCTCTGTTGTTCGATGTTAGCGGCGCATAACGAGACCCCACAACGGGCGCTCGCGGTCTTTCCGCTGGACGCAGTTCGACAACACATTGCTCGTACCCGTCGAGGGGAACCTTGAGCAGGTCGCCGTACCGGAAGGACCCTGGAAGCACCATATGGTATGGAAATTCGATCGTTGCCTGGAAAGTCCGGTCAGTAGGTTCGAATCCCGCCTCCCGGTCGAGTTTGAGACGGATGGTGGCAGGACGGATGAAGGGATTCCGCAATGCCACGATGGTCTTGGCTGGGGAGAAATGCAAATAGCCGTATGGCTCTTGCCTCCCGGGGTTACCGAGAACCATCGTGGAATTGTCGAACAGCGGGTGAGCGTTCTGCCTTGTCCAGCGCAGCGTTTGGGCCAGGACCTGCCATTCCTCAGACCCCAACAACTCCGGCGATAAGTACAGGTCGATCTTCATAATGCCGGTTGTGACGCAATTCACCACGGCATTCTTCCAGTCGTCCAGAGATTCGTGCTCAAACTGCGGAAAGTTAAAACGGCCTTTGTGAAGGCCGACGGCGTCGAGGGATGAGATCGGGAATTGCAGGTGGCGGACTTTGAAGTCTTCGTAGAGCATGGCATCACTGTAATTCATAGCCGCCTGACGCGGCGTGAGGGAGGGCACGGTTTCTGAAAAGTTTAAATCCCTCCCGCCGTAATCGACGTCGTCACAATAGAGGAGCCACCAGGGGCTCAACCATGGGCCGGTCGCATTTCCCAGGAAGGCTCGAGGATTGGCGGCGTGCAAAGCCTTCAGAGTCGTAATCCATTCACGCATCGCTGCTTCACGTGAGTAAACCCCCAGCGGATGTCCATGGCCCGACTGGTTACATGTGAAATTAATTCCATCCATTTTGAAGTAATTGATGCGATATGTTCTTTCCATTTTCAGGGATGTGTCGCGAAAGAAGCGGCTATAGTTTCGCCGCCCCGCCAGGCAAAAGAGATTGCCGGTCGAGTTGACCTCCATGCCCTCACGAATTCCCTCCGCAATCATCCTGCCGCGTCCCGTTCCGTAGCCGCCCATCGGGCTGAACCACAGGCCCAAGCCGCTGCCAATCTTGTTTGCAGCCGCCTCGACATCGCGGAACCCGTCGGGAAAACGTTTCCGGTCAATTGCCCACAGCCTCCTGAAGCTCATCCACTGGCTATCCAGGACCACGGAATCCAGCCCGACTCCGTATTTGTCGATGAGGTTTTTTTTGAGTTCGTCAATACGCTTAATCATCGGCGCACTGCCCAGCATGGGACCGGGAAGGTCATCCCACGACTCAAAGACAATAAAGGGACGCGGTCGAGACATGCGCATTTCGTTAATATACTTCATAAAGGCAATGTGGGTGGATCCGGATGCCGCAACTCCTACGACTGCGGGCTCGGTGGTGAATCCTCCCCCAGGAATGTCAACTCCAACGTAATAGGCGAGCGTTACCAATGAGTGCCGCGCCGTATTGATACTGGACGGATATTCGAGGCCAAAAAACAGGTCCTTTGTGAAGAGGGGTTGGCCAAACCCTCCGCGAAAGAAGCTCTCCGTGTCCCATCGGTTCTTTTCTACAGCGATCCAGTCAATGAAAAGTGTTCCGCGCCCTGTGCTCCGCAACTTTATCCACTTTCGGATAAAAAGATCCCGGGGATTCAGGGCGTATATCAGCGTGGCATCAAGCCCTGGAGAGGTTAGATGAAATACCAAACGCTTGCCTCCACCTTGCTCATCCTGGACGCTGTGGCTAAGCAAACGAAAGTCCCGAGAAGTCATAATGACAGGCTCTTTGTCCTCGTGTCTGAACAGATCGTCGGAGATAAGTCTCAATTCAAACTCATCGCCCGATACCGCCACGAGCCTCCCGGAAAGTTTGTTCCGAAAGCTCGTTGTCCGAACCACCCCTCCACCGAATGCGATTGTTTGTTCCAAGTAGTCATTGCTCAGTCGGACGGTGGTCCCGCTTTCACTCAGCCTGACAGGTCCCGCGGCGAATAACTGCGCTGTTCCTAAGAGCCAGAAGGAAGCACTTACCACACAGACCATGCAAAGTGCTGGCAATGCCAACTTGAGCGTTTCAATCTTTTTAGAGAGCAGCCTTTTAATTTCCATTTGAATCTCCAAGTGTAAGGGTGATGCAGATCCGGATAGCGTCATGGAATTGCGAGGCTCGCTATGAACCAGCATTTATATCGGGGTTCGGCCAGTCGGCCAAGGATCATACTGCGAGTGGCCTTTCAGTGCAATGAACCAAGTGGTCTTCGGCCTTTGGAGCCTCCCGTGGCAACGCAAGCGGGCAAATTTCGTTCGATCCGTTCATCCAAATCCAAACGTTCATCCAATGCTTTGCCAGGACAGGTTTTCCCTCCTGCGCGTGGCAGCATTCTTTAGGACCTTCTGTCCTGGCGGCATTGAAGCAGCTAAGGTTATTTCTGGAATGGCTATGTGCAAAGTTTTACCTAATGGAGTTATTGGCTCTGTAGTAAAGCCTGGCCAAGGACTCAGCAACTGCCTTTTAATTAGCATCTTACATAGATATTTGGCGTTGACGGGAACGAAAAAAAACTTGACAGTGATCGGGATATTGCATTATAAGTGAATTCTAATGTTGCTGTTGGGCAGGCTCGGGGCTTCAAGAGGCTTTGAGCGACTGCTCTGTTACCTGTAAGGAGGAGTTCATGAGGATGACGAGAGTAATTCGACTATTGCTGACGATGGTAGCGATGGTAGGGATAGGTCTGGTGCCGGTGATGGCGGGATCTGCCGCAATCGGCTCGGTGGCAGGGAGCAGGAATGCGACCTTGAGCGGGCAGGCAGTCGTGCCGAACACGACCGTTTTCAGTGGAGACAGCTTACAGGTGCGGGACGGCGTCGCGGTGGTGGCGATGGACCGAGGGAGCCGCATGGTCTTTGGGCATGAGACGGCGGCGTCGTTTCTGCGAGCGGGGAATGATGTGACGGTGATGCTGGGGCACGGGAACGTTTCGATGTATCATCCTGGGGAAAGCATGGGGCTGCGGGTGAAAGCGGGAGACGTGACGGTAGCGCCGGCGAGCGGATACAAGACGCTGGGCGAAGTGGCGATGCTGGATGGAGCGCTGCAGGTGACGGCGAAGGAAGGGAAGTTGGAAGTGGAAGGGCAAGGGCGGACGCAAGAGGTGGGAGAAGGGCAGACGGTGACGGTGCCGGTAAGGACGGCGCGGGCGCCGATGCCGAATCCTCCTTCGTCGGACGCGCACATTACGACGTCGACAGCGTTGGGATGGCTGGCGGTGGGCGCGGGTGGTACGGCGGCGGTGCTGGCGGGAATCGGGATGTCGCGGTCGAATGACGCGAAGGCGGCGGCGAACGCGGCGACGACGGCAGCGAACAACGCGACGGCAGCAGCCAACGCGGCAGCGACGGCGGCCACGAAAGCGGGGAACGCCGCGAATGCGGTGGGCTGCGCCTTGAACCAAATGAATGCGGACGAGGAAGGGGAGGACGAAGGCGAGCCGGTGGTGAGTCCGTACGTGCCTCCGTCCGGCTATTCCTGCCCGTAGTTCAAGGGAAAGAACAGAACGGAATAAAGGCGGGCGGCAGCCGCAAGGCTTCCGCCCGTTTTGTTTTGGTGCGGAACGAAGGGCTCAT
>JAJYHU010000124.1 GCA_021784615.1 Acidobacteriota bacterium
CGGTCGCCTTGCCCACTGCTGCAATTTCTCACGCTCCTCGTCGCTCAAAACCAGGGGCTTCTTGGGACGTCCTGTACGCATAACGAGAGCATATCAGACGCCCTGTACTTATGCTAGTAATTTATGTTACGGTACACTAGGAAAGGGCGAAGGTTTCGAGCGCCGCAGCGACGCCCTCTTCGTCGTTTGACAGAGTGACGTGCCATCCATCACGCTGAAGCTCCGGGCTGGCGTTGCCCATCACGACGGGATGCCCCACCATCTGAAGCATTTCGAGATCGTTGTAATTGTCGCCGATCGCCATGACTTCACTGGGATCGTAGCCCTCGCGGTTGAGCCACCACTTGAGCGCGCTTCCCTTGGAGCACCCGCGGTCCACGACATCCAGCAGGGAAACGTTCCGCGTGAAATACTTTGTCCAGGTCAGGTGAACGTGCCCGGCGGCAGGTGAAAGCCGCAGTTGTTTTTCGAGCGGCTCGATCGAGTCGGGCGCCCCACCGAACATCAGTTGGACGGGATCTTCCGGTAGTGACGCAGGGAGGTCTGCAACTTGCAGTAGACACTCCGGCGCTGTCTTTAGATACCATTGAAGAGGTCCGTCTGGCGATGCGTTGTGCTGCATCATCACCTGACCCCGTCCATGCCTATGGAAAATGGCTACGGCATAGGGCCGGTAGTCAAGGGATGCGTCCAGGACCAAGCGAGCGGTTCTTCTGGGCAGAAAATCGCGGTGAAAAACCGTTCCTTCAGGGCTGGCGATCAAGGCTCCGTTTGAGGTGATAACCGCGGCCGGGGGCGTTACGGGCGCAAGGAGCCGGAGCGCTGAATGGAACCTTCGTCCCGTGGTGATCAACAATTGCAGGCCACGGCGGGCGGCCGCTGCGAGCGCCTCCCGGTTTGGCTGAGAAATTTCCTGATGACTGTTGAGAAGCGTCCCGTCAAGGTCGATTGCGATTACGCGGATAGCCATGCATCTTTGAATTGTAGCATGGCCGCCCACGACTGAAAGCGAGCAGTTCCACCACCCTCTAAGATCGTTGACAGGCGTCCTTAAAGTGGCAGAGAGGCCGGCTTTGAAGGCTACCGGGCGCTCGGCAAAATTGTCAGCTTGGAATAGGCCATGTTATATTAACGAAGTTGAGGTGTTTCGATGGGCGCGTAGCTCAGTTGGGAGAGCGCGGCGTTCGCAACGCTGAGGTCGAGGGTTCGAATCCCTTCGCGTCCACCAGTCGTGGAACCATTGAACGAGCGGGTTCCACGGTAGAAAGGCCACGCGTCAACCTCCAGGAAAACCCCGCCGCTGCCGATAAAGAAACCGAACGGCCTATTGTGGCAAGCCATGAAATGTTCCACTTGCAGTCACGACAATCCTGAGTCCTGCCAATTCTGCCTGCACTGCCATGCGCCTGTGCGTTTTATCTGCCCGGCCTGCAAACACGTGCAGAACCATGGGAAAAAGTGCGATGCGTGCGGGGTGGAGTTTCTAAAGTATGCGGCAATGCTGGCTTTTATGAGCAAGACCAATCTGCAACAGGCGCGCAGCCGAAAAGCCAGTCGAAATGAAATTGTCCGGCAGATCCTGTTGTTGCCGATCACCGGCGGGTGGTCGCTTCTAAAGTTTTTCAGGCGGTCAAAGACGGGTGAATAGAGTTGCCCCTTGCGCCGGGCAATGCGCCCGCCCGGATATCACGCGGAAGAAAATTCACAGCGAGACGGCCGCGAATCTTCCTTATCTTTCTCCCTTGCTTGCCATGTATCGCTTGGCGTTTGTCAGCAGTTCCTGCGCCTGACCGAGGTGATCGACGGCATCTTGCACAAGCGGGTCAATCTCCACGCTCAGCCGGTCCGCAACATTCTGCCCGTAAATGTCCTCAACAAGCTGGATTTTGATATGTTGCCGGACAAAAGGTAGTTCGTTCTTGAGATCCTGGCTTGAAACCGGAATCTTCTGGTCCACAAGGAACTTTTGGAACTCCGCCAGGACCGCGTCGGTAACCTGGAAGTCGCGCGGGATGGTGTTGTGGACGGCCAGGTAGCTTTGAGCGAATTTAAAAAACGCCGCATTTCGCACCAGCGTCTGCTGGGTTGGGGTGAGCTTAGTCTCGGGCACTTTGACGTCCGGCGTAATTCCGCCGCCGCCGTACACTTTCCTGCCCCCGTCGGTGTACCGCACTTCAGTGTGGGGCGTCGGAACGTCCTCAGGGTGGTAGTAATAATCGTAGAGGGAGACGTTATTGTAATTGCGTTGAATGAGACGGCCGCTCGGCGTGTAATAACGGGCGGTGGTGAGTGCCAGACCCGTATTATCACTTAGCGGATAGACGGTCTGGACCAAACCTTTTCCGAAGCTCGTCTCGCCCATCACCAGAGCTCGATCATGATCCTGCAATGCGCCGGTTACGATCTCGGCCGCGCTGGCGGTCATCCGATCGATTAATACAACGATGGGATATTCATTTCCGTTGTCGCCATGCACCGCATAGTACCGTTTTTCAGGCGACGACCGGCCGTAGTGGTAAACAATGAGCTGTCCTCGCTCCAGGAAATGGTCCGCAACCTCTACGGCTTCCTGAAGCAGTCCTCCGGGATTTCCACGCAGGTCAAGAATGAGGCCTTGCAGGCCCATCGCATCCAGTTTTTTGAGCGCTCGAGAGAGCTCCGGATTGGTGGTTTCACTAAACCTGCTGATGTGAATGTAGCCAATGTGCGGCTTGACCATGAAGACGTCATCAACGCTGCGTTGAGAAATTTCAGCACGGGTAATCGAGAAATGGAGGGGTTTGACCGAACCCTCGCGGTCGACGGTAACATGCACGACAGTGCCTTTGGGCCCTTTCAGCATGTTGGCAACTTTCTCGACGCTGAGGCCGATGGCAGGTGTGCTGTCAACCTTGGTGATAATATCGCCCGGGCGCAGGCCCGCGCGGAATGCCGGTGAGCCGGGCATCGGAGCCACCACAAAAGTCACGGGCTTTCCCATTTTGCCCGGCCGCGACTGAATTGACATCCCGACGCCGTAATACTTTCCTTCCTGCTCCACGCGGAGTTCGGCGAAAGCGCGGCGATCGAAAAAGTTGGAGTGGGGATCGAGGGTTCGCAGCATCGCAGGGATTGCGCCCAGATAATTACTGTTTGTGGGGCCAAACAGGGCCTTGTCCGGATTGACGGGATCGGCGTAATTCCGTTGGACCGCGGCGTAAACTTTGGTGAACTCACTTAGGCTGGTCTGAACCGCAGAGTTGTCGTCATCGGAAGTGGTGGCTTCAACCTGGCGGCCGTAGACGCCGCCGAGCATAGCACACAGCAATACTGTGAATAAAATAAACCACCCAGCGCGGCGCCTTTGCTTCATTATCAGCAGCTCCTTACCTGCAAACAAAAGTATAGCATGGGCCACTGTTGGCGAAAAGACGCTGCGGTGCCGGGGTTTGTAGCGCCCGGAAAGCCTGGACTCCACGGGACTTTACTGGACACTAGGTGAATTCCTTCTCTATAATCATAGCTTTGCCATTTCACGGGAGATCTATGCGACCGGTGCTCGACCTTAAGCGCACTCTGAACCTTCCACAGACCAGCTTTCCGATGAAGGCGAACCTTCCTCAGAAGGAGCCCGAATGGCTTGCAAAGTGGACCAAGGAGAACCTGTACGGCCAGATTCGCAATGCGCGGAAGGACGCACCCCTCTTTATCCTGCATGACGGACCGCCATATGCAAACGGCCGGATTCACTTGGGAACGGCGCTGAACAAGATTCTGAAGGACTTCATTGTGAAGTCGCGAACGCTGCAGGGATTTAACGCTCCTTATGTTCCCGGCTGGGACTGCCACGGCCTGCCGATTGAAATCAACGTGGACAAGGAACTCGGCCCTCGGAAGAGCCGAATGAGCGCGGTAGAGATTCGCCAGGCGTGCCGCCGGTACGCGGAAAAATACGTTGGCCTTCAGCGCCAGGACTTCATTCGTTTGGGAGTTCTGGGCGAGTGGTCAAACCCCTACCTGACGATGGATTACTCTTATGAAGCGCTCATCGCCGAAGTTTTTCTCAAGTTTCTCGGCCAAGGTTACATTTACCGCGGGCGGAAGCCGGTTTATTGGTGTATTTCGGATAAAACCGCTTTAGCGGAAGCGGAAGTGGAATACGAGAACCACCGGAGCCGCTCCATATATGTTCGGTACCGCGTCCTTTCGGATTTGACTCGAGTGGCGCCCGCTCTTGCAGGTCGGGAAGTTTACGTCATCATCTGGACCACGACTCCGTGGACGCTCCCGGCCAGTATGGGAGTCGCTTTCCATCCGGATTTTGAGTACGTCGCGGCGGCTGGCGAGGCCGGCGATGCCTACCTTGTGGAAAGCCGCCGCCACCTGCCGACCCTCGAAGAGACAGGGCTGAAAGCGACGGAGGTGCTCGCGCGGATC
>JAJYHU010000146.1 GCA_021784615.1 Acidobacteriota bacterium
GATCTGACCCGGGACACACGCTGTTGACCCGAATCCTGTGCGGCCCCAAATCCATCGCCATGTTGCGCGTAATCTGGACAAGCGCCGCCTTGGTGGCGCTGTAGGCAAAGAAGTCCGGCTGGGCGCAAAAGCTTGAAATCGAGCCCAGGATCACAATCGATCCGCCCCTCTTCTTCATATGCTCGACGGCGTATTTCGTCACCATGGTGGTGCCGATAATATTCACCCCAAGCGAATGCCGCCACTCCTCAACGGTCGCTTCAAAACCTTTCAGCACAAAGGTCGCGGCGTCATTCACCAGAATATCAATTCCGCCAAAAACCTTTACCGCTTCGTCGGAAATCTTCTTTGCATCCGACTCCCGGGAAATGTCGGCTTCGACAAAATGGGCGATTCCACCCTTCGCTTGAATCGCGCGGACTGTTTCTTCGCCCCCCTTGGGATCAACGTCAGCCACAACCACCTTCGCGCCTTCTTCGCTCAGAACCTCCGCCGTCGCGCGGCCGATTCCCGATCCCGCTCCCGTCACAATCGCAACTTTGCCTGACACTCTCATGTAAACTCCATTCTAGGGTGTAACCCTATGGTTTGGAAACTAGATAAAAGCTTCGGATTGCCTTGGCGACTCTTAACAGGGATTGCCGCATCAGGCAACGTTCGTCTTCAGTAGCGGCGATCCTCGGGCAAAGAACCGCCCGCCGCAGACCGCCGCTACCTTTACGGTCATTCTACTTTGAAATCATCCCCCGTTCCGTCGTCCGCGGAACGGACTTTTCAGACGGCCAACTGTACCTGTCCTTTCAGCCTGATGTCGGCCGACGAAGCGCCGATCATCACGTCCACGGGGCCGGGCTCCGCCACAAAATCATAGCGGCTTTCGTCCCAGTAGCGCAACGCCCGGTCGCCGTGCGCAAGGTCAAAGCTGACGGTGCGGGTTTCACCGGCCTTAAGGTGAACGCGGTCAAAGTTCACAAGCTGCTTGATGGGCCGCTCCACCGTCCCGCCAGCAACGTGAACGTAGACCTGCACGACTTCATCCCCGTCCCGTCCGCCAGAGTTGGTGATGTCGGCTGAAAGAGTAATTTTGCCTCCGGGCTGGAGCGTTTTGCCGCTGATCCGGAGATTTTTGTACTCGAACGTCGTGTAGCTGAGGCCATGGCCAAAAGGATACATCGGGTTGCCCCGGAAATACAGATAGGTCCGGCCATGGCGGATGTTGTAATCGTGCATGTCAGGCAAATCCGAAGATTGCAGGAACCAAGTGGTGCTCAACTTGCCGCCCGGATTGTAATCGCCGAACAACACGTCGGCCAGCGCCAAACCTTGCTGCTCGCCGAGGAATATGCCGCCCACAATCGCCGGCAGGTTGGCCTGCTCCCACCAACTCAGAGCCACCGGGCAATTCGAGGAAATCACCAGAATGGTCCGGGGGTTGGCCCCAAAAACAGCCTCGACCAGGTCATGCTGGGCGCCGGGCAGATGAAGGTAAGTGCGGTCGTGGCCTTCAGTATCCAATTGCTCGTCGCCGCCGACAAACACCAATGCAGCGTCCGCTTCATGGGCGGCTTTCACCGCTGCGGCAATCCAATCGGGATTTTTTGGTCCCATTACCGAGCAACCCAGGGCGTAAGTAACAGTGGGCTTTCCAGGCACCGAGGCCGTAAAAAGCTTTGCCGGACTGAGATAGAATGACTGGAATATGAACCGGTTCCCCGGCTGTCCGACGAAGCGGAGGTAAACCGTATGTTCGCCGCTGACCGGTTTGAGAGGCGCGCTGATCGTTGTCCATCCCCCCATCCCGCCTGTATGCACCACCGCAAGCTTTGAAACTACCGGCCCCGTAAGGCTGTCGAGATGAACTTCAATGGCGGAGCCGCCGGTGTCGCTCGAGAGACGGGCATAGAATTCCGTGGCGCCGGTGAAAAGCACTTTATCAAAAGCAGCCCAGGAGCCGTCGCTGACATTGCGAAGTTCTTCGCCGCCTTCCCGGCTTGCCTGCAACCCCAGGCCGCTTGAAAGCTGGGTTGCATCGTCCGCACTCTTGAAGTAGGTGGGGCCGGCGGGAACGCCCAAATACTCGCAGATGCCCTGAAGCGGCGAAACCAGGTATTTGGGTGCGCCGCTGTAATTGCCCAGGTTGCACACGCCCGCCATCGGGCCAATCACCGCAATCTTCTTGAGCTTGCCCTTATCGAGCGGCAAGGTGTTGTTCTTGTTCTTGAAGAGAACAATCGACTGCCGGGCCGCCTCGCGGGCCAACTCCCGGTGGGCCGGGCTCTCGATGCAAGAGATTGGAATGTTGTTATAAGGGTTTTGCTCAGGCGGATCGTACGTTCCCAGCAGGATCCGTCCGGTGAACGCCCGGACCAAAGCCTCGTCAAGTGTTGCTTCGCCGATGAGCATTTCGCTCACGGCCTCTCCCAGGTATTTCTGGAGCACGTCACCGCAATTGACGTCGCAGCCGGCATTCACCGCGAGCGCCGCCGCCTCAGCGTCGGTCGGAACAAATTTGTGGGTGTGGCAGATGTTGGAAATCGCGCCGCAGTCTGAAACCACATAACCGCGGAATCCCCAGCGCTTTCGCAGCAGATCGGTCAGTAGAAAGCGGTTGGCGGTGGTGGGAATGCCGTTCATTTCGTTATAGGAGCTCATGACGGTAAACACATGGCCTTCGCGCACACAGGCCTCAAAACCCTGGCTGTAATATTCCCAGAAGCTGCGCGCATCAACCGTCGCGGACGTAATATGCCGGTCAGAATCCGTGTCATTGGCAATAAAATGCTTGGCGCAAGCAATCGTCTTGAGATAGCGCGGATGGTTGCCCTGCATGGCGTGGATGGTATAAATCGCCATCTCGCTGACCAGGCAAGGGTCCTCGCTGTAGTTCTCTCCGATGCGTCCCCAGCGCGGATCGCGCGTGCCCATATTGACGGTCGGCGGCGAAAACAGCGCAAGGCCCTGTCCATTCTTTTTGTGCCACGCCCAAACCTCATCCGAAACCGCCGTGAAAACCCGATGAATCAAGGAACGGTTCCACGAGCATCCCATCGCCAGCGGCAGCGGGAATGAGGTAATCGGCCCATCATGGATCAGCCCGTGCAAGGCTTCGCTGGAATAGTACCTGAACTCGGGCAGATTAAGCCTCGGCACCGCCGCGGCCGTGGTGCCGAACTGCGAGATTTTCTCATCCAGCGTCAGCTTGGCCACCATCGCGGCGGCACGCTTGCGAGCCGCTTCAAAATGCTCGATTGCAATACCGCCGGTATCCAGTGCTTCAGTCTTCTCCTGTGCCATCGACGACGGGACTCCACCCGCCATCCCTTTGCTGCTTGGCCAACTCGCCATCGCCAACGCGGCGCCACCTGTGGTTCTGGCCAGAAAACCACGCCGGCTCAACGGCTGGTGGGAATCTCCATTATCCTTTGTCATCGTCAAAATACCTCCTAAGCCATTATTCCGTTATACTTTCGCGGTCGCTCGGTAACATACCCCTAAGAGCTTCTCGATGCAAGGCCTCAAAAGCCCGCCCGTTGGGGAGCGGCGAGAGTCTCATCAGATCGCCCGTGGGCGCGTCCGCCGAACAAATTCCCATTCCGGGCTCGCCGTACTTTTTACACTCTGCAAGTAAGAAATGCCGCCCGGCCTTCCGGAACCTGCGCACCGCCGCGACTAAAACATTTGCTTCCAATTCACCAAGGGGTGCGCCGGGTGGCACGCGAATTGCGCTTGCTATCGGCGAAGGGATTCCCCGACAAGCAGGTATTCATCTTTCCAAAGCAAGGAGGCGGCATGACTCCCGATGAACTCGGTGGACAAGAAGGTCCGGGCGAAACGCGCGGCGAAAGACCCGGAATGAACGAAAAATTCAAAGCCGTCCTGGCATTGCTGGCATTGCTGGCATTGCTGGTTGTCGGCGAGATTTTCTCGCTGAGCCGAATCCATTCCATGCAAAAGGATTTTCAGTTTCAGGAAGCGCAAACTCGCAAGCAGCTTACCGATTGGGTCAACCAGGATGTCTCCGCCAGGTTGAGGGCCCTACAGCAATTAAACGCCGAGCAGCTCGAGGCTTTGAAAATCGCGCTCGACGAAGCCTCCAGGCATCTGGGAGATCAGCGCGGCGAACTCCACAAAGACCGCCTGATGGTTGCCGCCTTGCGGAACGAGCACAATCGGCAGCTCAAAGAGCTTCAGCACGAGATCGCATTGAAGGCAGACCAGCAGCAGGTCGGAGCCCTCACTGATGATGTCTCCCAAACCAAGACGGACCTTGGCAAGACCAAGCAAAACGTCGATTCGCTGGCCAACACCCTGGGCATGACCCGGACCCAATTCGGGACGCTGATTGCCCGCAACCACAGTGAAATCGCGGCCTTGCGGAGAGTGGGGGGAAGATACTAC
>JAJYHU010000016.1 GCA_021784615.1 Acidobacteriota bacterium
ATGCCATTGTTCCTCCCGCGGAAATTTCTGTACCGCAGATCGGCAGAAGTTTTACCTTCAAAATTGTTGACTCTCAAGAGGCTCCGAGGGACTATAATAATGGTGAGTGGCCGGAGCTGAATCCGCTGAACCTGCCTGCACAATTGGTCTTCCGGAACTGGGAAGAAGGAGACCGGTACTGCCCCGCAGGCCACCAGAAATCCGTGAGGGTCAAGGAACTCTTTCGCCGCCATAGAGTTCCGGTGGGGAATCGCTTTCTTTGGCCGTTGTTGGACAGCGAGCGCGGCATTGTTTGCGCACGAGGCCTTCCTGTCGCTAACTGGGTTGGGGCTGGGCAGCGGGATGGCAAGATTCTGTTGATTCAAGAGGTTGTTCTTGCCTGACGGCTCAATATCTATGGTGCAGTGGGCGGATGCGAGAAGCTGGGGTGAGCAATACGAGCATAGATTGGGATCTCGGTCGGGTCTTGGGGCCATGCGGATAAACCCTGTTTCGGAAGTGCGCCTGGGCGCATCAAATCATGTAGGGATGCGAAGCGAGGTATTCCCTCTCGGAGCGGGGCAGGAGGAATTAGCGTGAATTCGGCGGTCAAAAATATAATTTTCTGGGTGGTGATGGCGGTCACCGCGTTATTGATCTGGGCCGTCGTGCGCTCAAGCACCGGCGAGCGTATCAACGACTATACCTTCACGCAGTTTGTCAACCAGGTCGACGGCGGAAATGTTCAGGAAGTGACAATCGCCGGAAGCGACGTTACCGGTGTTCTCAAAAAGGACAATGCCAAGTTCAAGACCACGATCCCCAGCAATTATCCCGACCTTTACAAAAACCTCATCAGCAAGGATGTCAGAGTCACCATCAAAGACGAATCCAACGGCTCATGGATGACGTGGCTTGCGAACGGGCTTCCTCTCCTGCTTCTTGTCGGGCTCTGGATTTTCTTCATGAGGCAGATGCAGAGTGGGGGAAATAAAGCGCTCTCGTTCGGGAAGAGCCGCGCCCGGCTGCTTTCGACTCAGCATAAGAAAGTAACGTTCAAGGACGTTGCGGGGGTTCAGGAGGCCAAAGAGGAGCTGCAGGAAATTATCGAATTCCTGAAGGAACCTCAGAAATTCCAAAAATTGGGCGGGCGCATTCCAAAAGGCGTTCTGCTCGTAGGGCCTCCCGGAACTGGAAAGACCTTGCTGGCGCGGGCCATTGCCGGCGAAGCCAACGTGCCTTTCTTTTCGATTTCAGGCTCCGATTTTGTGGAGATGTTTGTGGGTGTCGGCGCCTCGCGCGTTCGTGATTTGTTTGAGCAAGGCAAAAAGAACGCCCCTTGTATTATCTTTATCGACGAGATTGACGCGGTCGGGCGTCATCGCGGCGCGGGTCTTGGCGGCGGCCATGACGAACGCGAGCAGACGTTGAACCAGCTCCTCGTTGAAATGGACGGATTTGAATCGAACGAAGGCGTTATCCTGATTGCGGCCACGAACCGGCCTGACGTTTTGGATCCGGCGCTGCTTCGCCCGGGACGGTTCGACCGGCGCGTCGTGGTACCCCGGCCCGATGTTAAAGGCCGCGAATCCATTTTGAAGGTGCATACGAAGAAGATCCCTCTTTCCGAAGATGTCGACCTGCCTGTTCTGGCTCGTGGCACGCCGGGATTTTCCGGGGCGGATCTAGCCAATTTGGTCAACGAGTCCGCGCTGTTAGCTGCGCGCCAAAATCGCAAGCAGGTCAGCATGCGGGATCTCGAGACGGCGAAAGATAAAGTCCTCATGGGGCCGGAGCGGAGATCGATGATCCTCTCTGACGCGGAGAAACGAAATACGGCCTTCCACGAGGCTGGCCACGCCCTGGTGGCCTCGCTGCTGCCGAATGCCGACCCCCTGCACAAAGTTACCATTATTCCGCGCGGCATGGCGCTGGGCGTCACCATGCAATTGCCCCTTGATGACAAGCACACGTACACGAGAGACTTCCTGGAGTCCCAGCTGGCGATTATGATGGGTGGGCGTGTAGCCGAGGAACTTTTCCTCAATCACATCACGACGGGCGCGGGCAATGATATCGAGCAAGCCACGGGTGTTGCCCGCCGGATGGTTTGTGAGTTTGGAATGTCGGACCTGGGCCCGCTGGCTTATGGCAAGAACCAGCAGGAAATCTTCCTGGGGCGGGATTTAGCCACGCAGCGCGACTTCAGTGAAGATACGGCGATCAAGATCGACCAGGAAGTAAAGAAGTTTGTGGTGACCGGCTATCAACGGGCCAAGGACATTTTGACTTCGAATCGCGAAACGCTGGTGCGCATCGCGGAAGCGCTTCTTGTCCGTGAGGTTCTTGACGCAAGTGAAGTGAACCTTTTGATTGAGGGGAAATCTCTGCCTGAGATAATCCGGCCCGAACCCCCGCAGCTGGGTGAAGAGGAAACAACCGAGGTCTTGAAACCTCAACCTTCCAGCGGCGTGCCGGGCCGCGAACGCCCGCAACCGGCGTAAGGTTTCAAGCTTGGACCTGCAATAGTCTTCTGAAGCCTCCAGGGTTCTTGGCCTTGCCTTCCCAAGGAGTTTCCCGTTTATAATTGCTTCTTGCATAAGAAGGCGCGGCATTGGCTTGGCCTTCCGCCATATCCAATGTCCGTTGAGCGCGCGAGAGTTTGCCAGCCGCGCGGTCAGGCGGCTAAAGTGTGATTTGTCCTGAAGTGAAATCATTGTTGCGGAGGACGTCTCGATCATGTCACTTACAGATGCTGAATTAGAAGCTTCTTCTGAAAATCCCGTCAAAAAAACTCTTCGTGAAGGGAAACCCGTTGTTGGATTGACCCTCACGGTTCCCAGCGTGGAGATTGCGGCGCAAGCCGCCGGCCTGGGTTTCGATTTCCTGTGGATCGAGATGGAACATAGCCCGATTACTCTCGAAACCTTACGGAGCATGGTGCTCGTGACGCGAGGGCTTAAGGCGGTGCCTTTTGCGCGTGTTCCAGTCAACGAACTGTGGACGGCAAAGCGCGTTCTGGATTCGGGTGTTTTGGGCGTTGTTTTTCCGTTTACCAGCACACCGGAACTGGCGCAACGCGCGGTGGCGGCGTGCAAGTATCCTCCGCACGGCGGGCGTGGATCCGGCGCGGGTCTGGCGACGTTTCGCTGGCCGGCTCCTGAAGGCTACTATGATTTTGCCGACCGCAACGTCATGGTGATTGTGAATATTGAAGAAGCAGAAGCAGTGGAAAACATCGACGCCATTGCCGCAACTCCAGGCCTGGACGTCCTTTTCATTGGAACCAGCGATCTCTCGTTTTCAATGGGGTTCCGTGGGGAGCAGGACCATGCTGAAGTCCAGGGGGCGATCTCAAAAGTCGTGAAGGCCGCCCAGAAATATCACAAGGTTGTCGGCGCTCCGGTTGCCGATCCCGGTCTTATGAAAAAATACCTCGATCAAGGGATCTTGTTTTTCCAGACGAGCACTGAGATTCTGCTGATGGCCTCCGGCGCCCGCGAATTTCTCGAGCCTTTTGGAAAGCTTATCAGCAAGCCGAAAAGCAAAAGCCTTTACTGATGTGCAATGGGATGCCGCTATAGGGAAAGCCCCCGGCTTAATCCCAGCCGTTCAATAAAGAGTATCCTTCTCTTCCGCCGAAGCGGCTCGATATATGTATTATTAATCCGAATTTGCATCTGATTTGAAGTTTCCCAACCGGATGGAGTCCTCATGGGACAACGAAGCCTGATAGGACGGCGCAGCTTCATGAAGACGTCAGGAGGCGCAGCCTTGGCGCTGGCTGGCGGCCTGCAAGCTCCAGGATCTGAGAGAGCGCCCGCAGCCGAGACTGATTACGCCGAATCGCGGTTTGTAGATGTTTGGTTGCGGCATCCCGTCTACGGCGACCCTTCATTTGATTTGTTTCAGCGCTTACCAGGCAATCCTATCCATACGGGCGCGCCTCCATATGGCTGGCCGGTCAACGGTTTCTTCTTTCCAGACCCTGTAAGCACTAACTGGTACGTCTACATCGGGGATTATGCGACTGGCTACGCTGGGCCGCCCCCGAGCCGGTGTGTTTTGTACCGCTCGAAAGACCGTGGCAAGACGTGGGAGAACCTCGGTGTGGTTCTTCACGGCGATCCCGAGATGTTTGACAAGAATGGTAGTACGCCGGATGTCAGTGTGGTCTTTGACGGTGGCCGCTATCACATGGTTTACGATTGGGGCCTGGCGAGCTTTACCAAGGACGGCGGGCTGGCCTACGCATGGGCCGACCGGCCGGAGGGCCCGTGGCGGCGAGACCCGCAGCCGATCACTCTTAATTCCACACTGAAACCGCTCTTGGGCAGATATCAGCGCACTTATGCCGGAACGCTGCTGCGTCGCAAGAATGACTGGCTTATCCTGGCGATGATGGACCACGCG
>JAJYHU010000006.1 GCA_021784615.1 Acidobacteriota bacterium
GTGGGCCGGCGACGGATGAAGAGGTTGCGTTGCTGGAAAAGAGAGAATTTTTGTTTTAAGACCGTGAGAGCGAAAAAAAAGAATTCTTTTTTTTGAAAACGAAGCTAGGAAGCTGTTGATTCTAAAAGGGGGCTGTGGAAAAAACGGCCAAAACGAACCGAAAACGAAGCTAAAACGAAGCTAGCCAAGTTGTTGAAAACAAATGATTGTCCTAAAAACGAAGCTAAGAACGAACCGAAGGGGGCGCGGCTTTCCTGCCCGCCGCAAACGGTTCAAAACTAGCCTATTGGTCCTTCGATGGCAGGCTGCGACCGCGGAAATCCGAAGAACAAAAGCAGATTCCTTGCTACGCTCGGAATGACAACGGAAGGGTTTTATGCTGAGCGGGGGAAAGCGGATTCCTCGCGGAGTTTATCCTGAGCCCCTTCGCCGAGTTTACCGTGAGCCTCTTCGCTTCGCTCAGAGCGATTCGCAAAGGAATGGCGAATCGGCTCAGGGCCGTTCGCAAGCGGAGGGCGAACGGGCTCGGATGACGGTGGCGGCGTTCGGCGTGCGAGAGGGCTTGGCATTCGAGCGATCGAACAGCGCGCGCCGCTGACAATATCTTGACAAGGGAGTTTATGTTTCTTATTATCCAGAAGAGAGGTATCCCTTGTTCAGCGGCGGGTTTACGGAAATCGGATTCATCCTGTTTATTGCCTTCCTGCTATTTGGACCGAAGAAGCTGCCGGAAATCGCGCGCATACTCGGCAAGGGAATGGGGGAATTACGGCGGGCTTCGAACGAATTAAAGTTCTCCTTGGAAGAGGAAATCCGGAATCTGGATCACAAAGATGACGTCAGTTACACTGAAAGCCATGAGGCCAGTTATCCGGAAGAGGAAACGTACCCCTATTTAGAAAGCAAAGAGGAGAGCTTTGACGCTCCGGAGGCGTTTGAGGCTTCGGAAGAGCAAGTACACGAGGTAGAAGCGCACTCGGAAAGCAGTTTGGAGACCACGCCTAAGTATGGCTACGAGCATTCAGAACCCCCCCACGACGAACCCGAACCCCGACCCTGAGGATGGCGATTTCAGCGGCAAGCAGATGTCGTTCCTCGAGCACCTCGAGGAACTTCGGCAAAGGCTGATTCGCAGCGCGGTCTCGATCTTTGTTGGCTTTATCATCTGTTTCTACTTCTCCGACCATATTTACGGGCTCCTCGCCAAACCCCTGACAGACACCCTTACGAAGCTTCACATGGCCAACAAGCTGGTCTATACCAATCCTGTTGACCCGTTCAATCTTTATATCAAGCTCTCGATTGTCGGCGGCCTCTTCCTGGCGTCGCCTTACATTCTTTTGCAATTATGGCTGTTCATTTCTCCCGGCCTTTATCGGCATGAAAAGCGGTACATCTGGCCCTTTGTGCTCCTCACCAGCGGCTTGTTTTTTACCGGCGGCTTCTTCGCATACCGGTTTGCCTTTCCGGCGGCTCTCACGTTCCTTCTGGAATTCGGGCACCGCTTCTCGCCCATGATTACCATTCATGAGTACTGGAGCCTGGCGCTGACGATTATCGTCGGGGTCGGCGTGGTTTTTGAACTCCCGGTCATCATTCTGCTCCTATCGATTTTCGGCATTGTCACACCCAGGTTTTTGGTCAAAAACATCCGCTACGCCGTGATTATTACGGCGGTTGTTGCCGCCGCCCTTGCCCCCACGCCGGACTGGACCACGCTCTTTATGTTTTGGATTCCCTTGGTCGGTCTCTACATTTTCAGCATCGGACTCTCCTGGCTTGTTTACTACCGTAAAAGACGAAAACAACGGCATGCGCAGGCCTAGCGCTCGCTCTTTTCCGCGACTGCTGATCCTGCTATCCTGCCTGCTTTTCCAGTGGGCGGCGTCGGGACAGGCCCGGGCCGCGGACCCCTACGTTTTTAACGGCGGGCGAGCCTTCGAGGACCTTCAACACCTGGTGGCTTATGGCCCCCGGCCTCCGGGCTCAAAAGCGCTGGAAGCCTCGCGCCAATGGATCATCGGGCAGTTGAAGGCCGCTGGCTGCGTGGTGAAGCAGGACCGGTTCGTCGCCTCGACCCCGGTGGGCGATATTCCGATGGTCAACCTGATCGCGGAAATTCCCGGAAAAGCCCCTGACAAAATCGTTATGATCGCCGGCCACTATGACACCAAGCTGGAGAATGACTTCCGGTTTGTGGGAGCGAACGACGGCGGGTCCAGCGCCGCGTTCCTGCTGGAGTTGGCGCGCGAGTTGCGCCCCACAAAGCACAAGTTGACGTATTGGCTGGTCTTTTTTGACGGCGAGGAAGCAATTAAGAATTGGACGGACACTGACAGCCTCTACGGGAGCCGCCACCTGGCCGCAAAGCTTACTCAGGACGGCGAATTGAGCCGCATCCAGGCCATGATCCTGGTGGACATGATCGGTGACGCCCACCTTGACATTGACTGGGACCAGGACTCCACCGCCTGGCTGAACAAGCTTGTCTTCCAGCAGGCGGACAAGCTGGGCTACTCGAAATACTTCCTGCGGCAGACCATCGTCATGGATGACGATCACATCCCCTTTGTGAATGCGGGGGTTTCGGCAGTTGACTTGATTGACTTTGACTACGGACCCAATAACATCTACTGGCACACGGCGCAGGATCTTCCGGAGCATTGCAGCCCGTCGAGCCTTACGATTGTCGGCCGCGTCGTCCGGGCCACGCTCGACGAGCTTGAAAACTCTCCTCACATCCAGTGACAATCTCAGGGTATGCGCCGGAGGATATCACTGGGTTCGGCCGGCATGGCGCTGCCGTAAAGACGCGGCTAGGCTTTTCGCAGGTTGGCAGCAACCGCCGCTCCGGCAAAATTGGCAGGCAGGTCTTCGTTGAAATAAACTCCGGCCTCTTTGGAGACAAAGGAGTGCCGGGGCCGCTCGTTATCCTTGAAAGGCACGTCGGAGCGGTAATGAGCGCCGCGGCTTTCCCTGCGGGCCAGCGCGGAGGCGGCAATAAGGCGTCCAACGGCAAGGATATTTTGCGCCTCGTAAGAGTTCCGTTCCAGGGGAAGGCGATCTCCAAGCGAAAGGGCTTCGAGTTGGCGGACGGCTTCGGCCAGCCCTTCCTTGTCACGAATGATTCCGACTTTATCCCACAAGATGGAGCGGACCTCGTCGGCAATCCTGTTTGCTTCTGCCTTGGAGGTGGGCGTTGGTTTGGCTGCGGTTTGAGAAGGCTTTCGTTCTTGCGGGCCGCCGGACGCAGCCGCGGCGCTCAGATGAGAGCATCGGCGCCGACGAATGCTCGATCCGGCGCGCGCCCCGAAAACCAGACCTTCCAGCAGGGAATTACTGGCCAGGCGATTGGCGCCGTGAACTCCGGTTGCGGCAACCTCGCCCGCGGCATAGAGGCCTTCAAGCGAGGCGGCTCCATTCAGGTCCGTCGCCACGCCGCCCATGGCGTAATGCGCCGCCGGGCGAACCGGCAACAGATCAGCCGTAATATCCAGGTTGTATCGAAGGCAGGTTGAATAAATCGTGGGAAAGCGCTTTTTGACGTGCTCAGCTTTCATTCCGGTCAAGTCGAGATAGACGAATTCGCCGCCCGTTTTCCGCATCTCCATGACGATGGCGCGGGAAACGACATCGCGCGGAGCAAGTTCTCCCGCCTCGTGATAGTGAGGCATGAATCGCTCGAGATCGATGTTTCTCAGCAAACCGCCTTCGCCCCGCAGCGCCTCGGATAACAGAAAATGAGGGGCGCCTTTGGCGTAAAGGGCGGTGGGGTGAAACTGAATAAATTCCAGATCGCTCAACAGCGCGCCCGCGCGATAAGCGATGGCGACTCCATCTCCGCAGGCGACCTTGGGATTAGTGGTTTCTTTGTACACCTGGCCCATGCCGCCGGTCGCCAGCAAAACTGCGGCGGCCCGCAGGGTTCCAAGGCCCGGCTTGCGCGGATCAAGATACGTAACGCCCGCGACCCTTGTTCCTTCCATGAGGAAGTCGGTGACGAAGGCGTGGGGGCGGAGTTCAATCGAGGGAAGTGATTTGGCTTTGGCGATCAGGGCCCGCAAAATTTGCGCTCCAGTGGAGTCGCCGTGGGCGTGCAGAACCCGCGACCGGCTGTGAGCGCCTTCGCGGGTGAAAGCCAGCCGCGTTCCCTCGCGGTCAAACTGCATGCCCCATTCGATCAGCTTGTGGATCTCGCGGGGGCCTTCTTCGACAAGGGCGTGGACGGCTTCTTCGCGGCACAACCCGTCCCCGGCCACAATGGTATCCTGGAAGTGGAGAGAGACCTGGTCGTCTTCGGCAAGAGCCGCGGCGATCCCGCCCTGGGCGTGCTCGGTGCTGGATTCATACAGTTCGCCCTTGGTCAGCACCAGGACGCGGCCTTCC
>JAJYHU010000140.1 GCA_021784615.1 Acidobacteriota bacterium
TTTAAGTCTGCGGAAGAGCCTCTCGATCTCGTTGCGCTTGCGGTACAGGGCTTTGTCGTACTGCCAGGGCTGCAGGCGATTGCTTTTGGGCGGGACCACCGGGATGAAAGCAAAGTCCAGGGCCAGTTGGAGAGTCTGGTTGTCCTCGTAGGCGCGGTCCATGATGAGATGCAGCGGTGCGGGCAGCGGTCCGATGCCGCCCAGAAGTTCGCGGCCTTCGACGGCGTCGGAGGCCTGGCCCGGCGAGAGAGCAAAAGTTATGGCCGTTCGAGCATCCGCGGCAACCAGATGAATCGTGGTGGTCCATCCGCCACGGGATTTCCCGATGGCCTGCGGTCCGTTTTTTTTAAAGCACCCGTGCCGTCCGGATGCACCTTGACGATGGTCGAGTCCAGTTTTACGGCCTCGATCTTGAGGCGCACGATCTGCTCCCGCTGCAACCGTTCAAAGACGCGACCCAATACGCCGTTCTTGGACCAGCGGTTCATGCGAGTGCAGAGGGTCACCCTGCCGCGTTGCGGGGCCATTCGCTTCTACCACTAATCCACAGCCAGGCAGGAGCGAGGCTGGAATTTGCCTTCAGCGAGTCGGATTCCACAGGTAATATCACCGGCTCCTTTATGATTCGCAAAGGTGATTGGAAATACATCTACTTTACCGGGGATAAGCCGCTACTTTTCAACTCCAAGGCCGATCCCAGTGAATTGCGCGATCTTGCCGAGGAGCCGGAGTTGGCGGGCTTGGTCCATGAACTGCAACAGCACTTAACCTCTCTGGTATATCCTGACGCGGTAACCTACCGGGCTTTCGACAAGCAACATCAAATTCTGATGAACATGGTCCACAGCCTTGATGCTGAAAGTTTCTACAAAAGGCTCCTGTTACGGATGGGACCAGCGCAGCCTCGTATTCTGACTTACAAACTTTATAAGGAAAAGGCAGCCCGAAAAGGTCTGTCACGAACGCCGGTGTGTACTTGACTCCGAAGGATTACGAGGAAATCCCAGCAGAACGCTGAGACAGGACTCACTTCATTCTTCAGGGGGGATAGCTGGCATCCGGATTTTTCCACCTGATGCGCGCTCAGCGGTTGAGGTAGAATCACGACTGCGCTTTCTCAGTGAGAAAGGTTTGGGGCGGTTCATTCATATCGTTACGGGCTTGCGCCACGACATCTTCTGGCTGCTGCCGGACGCGCGTTGAAAAGGTCCGAGGGAGGAATTGCTTGAGGGAAGAAAGTGTAAACCTGAATCCAAAACATTCCATAATTGTAACTGGGGTCAGCCTGCATCCCATTCGAACGCCACGTATCTCGGGTGACGCTTCTCAGCATGTTTTAATCCGTCTGGAGACGGATTCCGGACTCGTTGGGGTGGGAGAATACGCTGACATTACTGACCTGCCCTTGACGATGCCCGATCTTGGCGACCTTCAGCAGAGCCTCTCCCATGTACTCTGCGGTCAGAACGCCATGGAGATGGCTCGGCTGGACCATCTTCTCAGTCTCTTGTTTACGGGGCGCGGAGATGTGGGAATTTATACAGGAAGCCTCCGGGCCGGCATCGAGATGGCCTTGCACGACCTTGCGGGCAAAGCCCTCGGCGTTCCCGTTTACGTTTTGTTCGGTGGGCCGGTGCGGACGCGCATCAAGGTGTGCTTCCCCATCTTTCGAAACCTGAATGAGCAGCATGTGGAGCAGAATCTCGCGCTGGTAGAGCGATTGCTGGCAGAAGGCTTTGATAATTTCAGAACCTATATTGGGGGAAATCCGGACTTTGACGAGCGATTCCTTTCCCGGCTGCGCGAGCAGATTGGGGATCGGATCACAGTGCAGGCCTTTGATTTCAGCAACCACGTCCATCCCTCTGAAGCTGTTCGCCTGACCAATCGCATGCGGAAGTACTATGAACCACAATACGTGGAAAGCGTGGCACCCGTTTATGACCTTCAGGGCATGGGGGAAGTTCGCGCCAAGCTGGACATTCCCGTCAGCGAACATGTGGGCAACGCCCGCCAGGCGATTGCCATGTGGCAGGCCCGGGCCGTCGACATTATCAATGTGGCTAACAGCTCGCACGGCGGCATGCGGGAGTCACTTAAGGTCTTCGCCGTGGCGGAAACCCTGGGTCTCAGGACGATCCTCAGCACCACCCAGGAGACTTCGCTCGGCACGGCGGCGGAGGCTCACGTGGGCGCAGCCGTTGTCAACATCCACTATCCCACGGTAGCCATCGGACCCAAACTCTATACGGAAGACCCGGCTCGGAACAAGATCCAGTACGAAGCGGGTTACATGATTGTCCCCAACGGACCAGGATTGGGGATTGAGATTGACTGGGAGAAGGTGGAAGCTTTGCGGTATGAAATTGGCTGGCGCGATTACGGGATCGACCATTCCGTGCCCGACATCCACGATCGAAAGTGGAAAGTGGATTTGGGAACGGGTTTGAAAGGAGTCAGAAAGAAATAAAATGTGGCAGCCGAAAAAAACCAATCTTCTGGAACTCCTTGCGCCGCATCCGCCGCGCACCAACTTTCACGTAATCGCCGTTGACCAGGAATACACGGTTCGCGTCGCCAAGACGGCCGGCCGTTTCCCCTGGCATTTTCATCCTCATGGCGACGAGGGCTGGTTCATTTTTGAGGGTCGCTTGCGAATTGATACCGAAGCCGGGCCCATTGAACTTGGACGTGGTGATTTCACGGTTATCCCGCGAGGCACGCGCCATTCCCCGGAGGCTCTGGTGCCGAACACGGTTGTCCTGATCTTTAACAGGCGCCAGCTTGGCATGGTTCTTGATGAGCCGGAAGTGGATCTCGGGGGCTTTCAGGAAAATAACGTGGAGTAAATTGCCATGCTGAAGAACAAAACAGCCTTGATTACAGGAGGCGGTTCCGGAATTGGCCGCGCTACGGCGCTTGAGTTTGCCAAATACGGAGCTTTCTCAATTATCCTGGACCAAAATCCTGAAGCGGCCGCGAAGGTCGCCCGTGAAATTGAACAGGCCGGAGGAAAGGCCGCCGGGGTCTCAGCGGATGTGGCGTCTTCGGAAAAGTTGTCAGCGGCGTTCGACGAGGTCCGCTGCCATACTTCCGAACTTCACATCCTGGTGAACTCGGCCGGCATCTATGTTTTCAAGAACGCCACGACGGCGGACGAAACCGATTGGGACCGGTGTTTGGATGTTGATTTGAAGGGAGCATGGGTTTGTGCCAAGCACGCCCTGCCCATGATGATCGCTTCGGGCGGGGGATCGATCGTCAATATCGCTTCCACTCACGCGGTTCGCGCCCAGGGAAATTCCTTCCCTTACGGAGTTGCCAAAGGCGGAATGCTTTCTTTGACCCAGAACCTGGCAGTTGATTTCGGCCCCAAAGGCATTCGCGTCAACTCCATCTCTCCCGGGCTGGTTTTTTCACCGATGACCCTGGATTATCTCGAAGAGAACAAGAAACTTTCAGCCGGTCAGATCCTTGCCCTTCAGCCTTTGCCGGTCAAAATTCTTCCTGAAGATGTTGCCAACGCGGCATTGTTCTTAGCGTCCGATATGTCCCGTTGCATTACGGGCGCCAACTTACTGGTCGACGCGGGACGCACCATTTACCTTAGCGTTAAAAATGCCGACTAGAGAGTAGGAGTTTTTCAGCTGAAAAAACGCTCCGCAGCCAGCCAGCGAATCGTGTTGATGCTGCTGTTTGCGGCGACCGCCATCAATTATCTCGACCGCCAAACACTTTCCATCATCGCCCCGATTCTCCACCATCAAATCGGCCTTACCACCATCGATTATTCGCGTGTTGTCTTCATCTTCTTGCTTGGTTACATGATCAGTCAGTCTTTGGCCGGCAAAGTCATTGACATGATCGGGACACGGCTCGGGCTTTTTCTCTGCGTGGCGGTTTGGTCGGTTGTCAGCATGCTCCACGGACTTGTTGCGGGAGTCATCAGCCTGGCGGTTTTGCGGCTTTTGCTGGGTCTGGCTGAAGCCGGCAACTGGCCTGGGGGAATAAAAGCCGTCAGCGAGAACTTCCCTCCCGAGCGGCGCGCCTTTGCCGTGGGAGTGTTCAATAGCGGCTCGACCTTGGGCTCCATCATTGCGCCTCCTATTGTGGCGGCGGTGGCGGGAATGTGGAGCTGGCGGCTCATGTTTGTGGTCATCGGCCTTACGGGAGTTGTTTGGGTCGTTGCCTGGCATGTGCTTTACAGGCCGCCGCACGTGATTCCTCTCCAGGCTGCGGGTGATGCTGATTCTATCCCGCGCCGTCCCTTCCACCAGTTTTTCAGCGAAAGGGCGGTTTGGGGGTTGATGGTAGGGCGTTTCTTTGCGGACCCGATCTGGTGGTTTTATGCTTTCTGGTTGCCTGAATATCTGTCTCAA
>JAJYHU010000298.1 GCA_021784615.1 Acidobacteriota bacterium
TTGTGCTGCTCCGCGGCGGGTTTTCCCGGCACCAAAGGCGGTTGTTTCGGGGTGATGTAGCGGTTGATAAACAACTGCTGCGCAATGCTCACCAGGTTTGCCGTCAAAAAGTAGAGCACCAGGCCGCTCGCCAGCCGGAAAAACATCAGCCCAAAAACCAGCGGCATCACCAGCATCATCCGCTTCTGGTTCGGATCGGCCGTGGCCATGGGGGTCATCTTGGTCATGAAGAACATGCTGACAATCATGATGGTCGGCAAAAGAGGAATCGGCAGGCCCAGGATATGAGACTTATCCGGCATGGACAAATCCTTGATCCATAAGATCCACGGCGCATGGCGAAAGGCAAAGGGGGTTTCGAGCGACTCATAAAATCCATAAAGAATCGGCATCTGCGGCAGCATCGGCAAGCATCCGCCAAACATGTTGACGTGGTGCTCCTGATAGAGCGCCATGATTTCCTGGTTCATCCGGGCCTTGCGGGGATCGTTGAACTTGTACTGCTTGTAACGGTCCTGGATGCTCTTGACCAGCGGCGCGACGCGCTGCATCTCTTGCGCGGAACGGATGCTCTTGAGCTTCAGCGGAAACAGGGCCGTATTGATGATCAAGGTCAGGATAACAATCGCCCAGCCGTAGTTGTGCACCCAGTTGTCATGGATGTAGCGCAGAGCAAGAAAAAGCGGCTTGGCAATGATGCTGAACCAGCCGAAATCCACCAGGTCGGTGAGCGGAGGGCTGGTGGTTTTGAGTACGTCCAGCGACTTTGGCGCCACAAACAACCGGAAGCTAAGCGGCTGCGCCACGGAACTTCCGATCTCGGCGTAAGCTGCTTCCGGAGGCGACTTCTCTTTCCAACTGGCCGGCTTCCACGATTCCTGCCCGGCTCGGAAACTCTGATCCTGCGAATCCGGGAAATAAATCCCGGCAAAGTAGCGGTCTTCGAGTCCGGCAAATTCGAGCGGCCCCGCCTGTTGCAACTCTGCTTTCATCTTGTGCTGGTCAACCGTTTCCAGTTTTCCATCTGATTGATAGACTGCCTTGCTTTGAGCGACCTGGTCTTCGATGGAGAGCGAGTGGTCTCCAAACCCTCCGCGCCAGGCAACCGCGATGGGGACATAATGCTGGTCCTCGGCGACGCTAACGCTCGTGCGCACCATGTAATCTGAACCAAAGGAAAATTTCTTTTGAACCTGGACGTGCCCGTCGCTGTAGGTCAGTTCCAGCGTGGCGGGAGCCTTGAGAGTCGCAGATGAAGGCGTGGCAACGTAAAGAGCCTGGTTGACCTTCGTGTCGAGCGAGGAATCCGCCGAGGTGATGCTCATGGGGAAGCCCAACTGCTTCGACGCCGCCGGGTCCACGACATCGAGAGGCTTGCCGTTCTCATCCTTATACTTCTTGAGAACCCAGCTTTTGACGACGCCGCCCCGGGTCGAAATCACCACTCGATAGAGATCGCTCTCCACCGTAATGTCCTGCGCCTGGCTCGCTTGAACAACGGGAATTTGCGGTGGTGGTGGAAGCTTGGGCGCTTCCGGCGTCTGCGCGGCCGGAACGTGCACGGCGCTGCCGGATGAAGGGGGAGAGGGCGGCGCTTCCTTGACAAACAGCACCCGCCACAGCATTAACATTGCAAAGGAGAGGGCGAATGCAATCATCACCCGCTTTTCACTGTTCATTATTGAAAGACTTTCTTGTTTTGCCTGAGCCCCACGCTGGGTCTTCAGGGTACGGGATCGTAACCTTGTCCGCCCCAGGGCCGGCAGCGCAAAAGGCGCTTAACAATCAGCCCCGCTCCCCGCCACACTCCCCATTTCTCAACGGCCTCGTAAGCGTAGGCCGAGCACGTCGGATAGAAACGGCACGACGAGGGAATGATCGGTGAAAGGCAGGCTTGATAAAATCGAATCAGCACGAGCGCCAGGAGCCTCAGCGCGCCCGCTCCTCCCCGGAGGATGCGCCGTGCGACGGCACGGGAAACAGGCGCAGCATTTGCTTCTCGAGAGCCGGATAAGCGATTGTGGCTGCGTTCTTGCGCGGATTCACCACAATATCCCAGCCGCCCGCGAGCCGCATCCGGTTCTGCCGGAAAACTTCCCGCACCCGCCGCTTGATCCGGTTGCGAAGCACGGCGCCGCCCACGCGCACAGGCACTGTAATCCCCAGGCGAGTTTCCGCTAGACCGTTCGGCCGGATAAAGACTGTGCATACCGAGGCGCTTCGGCGCTGCCCCTCCTCATAAACCAGGCGGAAATCCACACGGCGCAGAAGCCGGAATTTCTTGGGAAAAGCGCCTGAACCTGGATTCATGGAGTCAGGCGATAGCGGCCCTTTTGACGCCGGCGTTTTAACGTCTGACGTCCTCCCGGAGTTCGCATGCGCACGCGGAATCCATGGGTCTTGGCACGACGGCGTCGGTTGGGTTGGTACGTCCTCTTCAAAGCGCTGGCTCCCTGTCTAATTGATAAGTTAAGGCCTAAACTTCTACCTTAACCTGTTGCCTCTCATCTCGTCAAGCTGCGAACGCGCCCCGTGCGCCTGGCGGGCGCAGGGAAGCACTTCGAAACGTCGCACAACAACTGCTCAACCTGGCGGCTTTTCTACGCGTGTACTTTTCGAAATGCCCGGAGCGATAACCTGGCGGTCTCCATCTCCGAGTATTGGCTGTCGCCTTCCTGCTCAATCAAGTAATATTGGATGCCTCCCACGGTTTCGGCGGCTGCAAAGATTTCTTTCCACGGCGCGACGCCCTGGCCGATCAAAACGTCTAATCCCTTTTGGGGAGACCAGTCTTTCACGTGCATGGAGCGGATGCGTCCGGGATTGCTGCGGATATAGGCCACCGGGTCGCCACCGGAATTGAGGCAGTTGCCCGTATCAAGTTGCAGGACGACGCTCTGATCCGTTTCGGAAGCGATGATTTCAATAGGTTTCTTGCCTTCGAGCGGCTGCCATTCGTGATCGTCGTTATGGTAGCCGGCGTGGAAGCCGTGAGCCATCATCGTCTGGTTCGCCTTGTTGAGCATCTCGGCGACCCGCTTCCAGCCGTCCAGGTCGGAAATCCGGCCGGGCGAAGCCAGCATGATGTAGCGCGTTCCCAGGATATGGTTCAACTCCATCGCCTTGCCGATCCCTTCCGGCATGAACGATTTTGATTCATTATGCGTGGAATAGCATCGGATGCCGAGATGGTCCATCTCCCGGCGCATTTGTTTGGCTTCACGCGGGGTCCACTGATAGTAGGGCGAGAAGAACTCGACGCACTGGTAACCCATTTTCGCAACTTTCCTGACGGTTCCCGGCAGGTCTTTCTTCAGATCATCGCGAACCGAGTAGAGTTCAAGCCCCACGGGAATATGTTTTGAACGCGCGGCGAGCGCGCCTGCACCGAGCGGCGCCGCCGCCATAAGACCAAGAAAAGAACGGCGTGAAAAACGATCTTGGTTTTTCATAGTAGCCTCACCTTACCACAAGCGCGGAAGCCCGGTCACGGTAAAGAACGAGGTTTCCCATTTTCCCATCCGGTCTTTTCAGCAGCGGTAGGGTGTTGGCCTATATGGGGTTTTTCATGTTGGGAATGCAGGCCCGAAGAAACTGCGCCGACAGCCGCTTGCCCCCAGGCCGCTGCTCGGTTGGCAGGCGAACCCCCATTCAATCTTGGCCGGCTTTTCTGAGGAAATGAACGCCGGGAGGCCAACAACTCGGAGAGGCTTCCTGTGCGGCTGAAAACACCAAAAATTGCTGGAAATTTGTCCTGATCTCATGTAGTATCCGCTCGATGGCATAGGCGTGCATCAACTTTAGGTCGGTGCCGAAGGACAGATAAGAAAACTGACCTAAAACTGTCCCAGAGATCAGTTGTACCCCAGCAAGCGAGGAACTAAAGTTGGGTTGCGCCTTTAGACACTAGCTAAAGTGTTAAGGGATTCTTAAGCCGGCCAACACCTGGGAGGGGGAAGGCATGGTCAAGAATGATGGCTTTCGCTCGCGTCTTCCAGGTCTCCCGGAAGGCTTACGATTCCTGCAGCCGCGGGGTGTTCCATACTCAGGCTAGTCCGGCCTATTTCTCTTTTCACTCACTGGCAAAATTCAACAACATGGTAGGGGAAAAATGAACTCACCACTGTCTTTAGTCCAGGAACTCCGCGGTATCCGCGGCGGGCCCAAACAGATGCAGACCGACCTTGAAGGGATGCTAGCGCAGATCGAAGAAGCACGCCGGGAATGGCAAGCGGAAATGGACCAGGCGCAGCAAATCTTCCGGGATCTCCTGGCGACCATTTCAGAGCTGTCAGGAGTCGAACTCCCTGCCATGGCCATCGACGATCGCAGGGCCGGCAACGGCTCGCTGCGAATCGGTTTTAAGACCTTGAAGGATCGAATCCGGAATGACCTGGAAGCCTTTTCGTCCGCCGCTGCCGTTGAAGTGGGCAAGAGCGCCCACAAGCAGGGGCAGGCGATTCTGGAGCCGCTCCAAAAAGAAATGAGTGAGCGGCTTGACAGCCTTGCTGAGGAATTTCGGGGCAAAGTGCAGCAACGGCTTGCGTCGGGAGAAGATGAAGTTGCCGTCCAGGCAAAAGCTCATGCCGAGCAGATCATGCAATCCAAAATGGCGGAGTTTGCCGAATGGCTCCAGCTGATGAGTGATGCCGCAACCAATTCCGTGCCGGAGAAAGTGGAGAAGGCCGTCGAGCCCCACATTCGGGAAGTCACGGACAGGCTTAAGGCGAGCTTCCAGCAGCAACTTCATTTCGTGCTTCATGACCAGGAGAAGTCCTTCCAGGAAAAGGCTCAAGAGTTGCACGGGGAAATCCAGGCGCAAATCAGCAAGCTTGGAGAAGAGACCCGGCAAGCGAGCCAGCAGCACGCCGAGATGGCCGTCAAATCCTTCGGCGAGCGACTGGACGGATTGACCGAAGAGGCCGTCAAAAAGCTGGACGCAAAGGCTGAAGCAGGTGTTGAAAGGAACCTCGGCCATTTCAGACAGCGGATGGGCGAGTTGACGGCGTCCGCCGGGGACGGGTTGCGCGCTTTCGCCGACCAGCAGGCCGATACCCTCCGGCAGAAACTTCAAGGAGTGGCACAAGACCTCCAGCAGAAAAGCGCTGCCGACATCGCGAACAATCTCGATAAAATCACCAAAGACTCTTTGGAGTCTTCGCTCCAACACCTGCGCGGACAAATGGAGGTCTCTCTGGAAGCCTCCAAGGGCGAACTGAAGGCTTCCATGCAATCGCTCATGGAAAACGTACAGAAACAAATGAGCGACATGGGGCAATCCACCCGCGAAACGCTTTCACGGGAAGTTGGCGAATTCTCTGCGAACCTGAAGAAGTTGGGCGAAGAGCTGGAAGCTGCGGAAAACGAGCGCCTTGCCGCAACGAGGCAGAACCTCGCAACCATGACCCAGACGGCCCTTGATTCGGTTGCCGCAAACCTGAAGCAGACCGTGGAAAGTGAAGTCGCAAGGGTTCAAAGGGAAATTCAGGGTATCCACGAAAAGCTTTCTTCCGACCACGAAATTCGGCTCCAGAAAACCATGGACGCGAAATTAAGCGACGGGATTACGCAGGTACGGGCTACGACTCAGGAGGTCGCTTCGACCGCGTCAACCCAGGTTAGGGCCACTGCGGACCAGGTTGTGCAGGGGCTTTCCGAAACCGTCAACAAGGAAGTAAATACTGCGACGTCCTTGCTGAAAGACTGGGCGCGGCAAACAACGGCCTGGGCGGAATCGACGATTAAGGATTCGATCGAGTCCTATCAGATTGAAATCGCTCGATTGAGCAGCAGCGTGCTGGCCCAGCAACGCCAGACGATCCACAGCAGTATCGGTGAACTTCAAAGTCGCTTGGAACAGGCAGCCGCGCTGCTGGGAGACATTAACGGGTGCAAACCTGCCAGCACCAACGACGAAGCCGCTTAAACAGCCTTTTGCGGTAGAGGCGGAGGCGCTCATCGCGCCATGCGCAAGGTTGGTCCCCGGGGAACGCCCGGTTCCCCGGTTTTTTTGCAAGGTCCCCAATTTACTGGTTCAGTTGGAGCTAATCCCGGAATACAATATCCCCTGCTGTTAGAGGCGCGTTTGCGCAGGCAGAGGTTCCCGCCTGAAGATTTCGGCGTCTGGTGGGATTTCTGGGTTCCGTTCGTCCCGGCCTTGGAGCTTTGAGGGACTCATGGCCTCTTGAAGAGGCCCATAGCAGCCCAGTTCTGCAAATCGGCAAACCAATAATGCATCATTTGAAGTTCAACAAGAGAGAGGCAGGTGGACTATGAAAAGCGTGGACCGGCGGGACTTTCTGGCTGTATTGGGCGCGGGCCTTGGCGCGACCGTGCTGCCGCGAGACGCCGCTGCTGATGTCCAGCATGCGCAACTCCCGGATGCGGCCTCCGAAAGCGCCGCCGTGGAAGCGCAGGATCGCGCCGCAGCCATTGACTTTCGTTATACGCCGCTCTCATGGCAGACCGCCTACTGCTTTCCGGACGATCACCATAAGAGTTTGGTTGGTGAGCGCGGCGAACTGCGCTACGGAAACCCCGGCCGAGGCATGCCCCTCGACTATTTTCCGGAGGTCGTGGAGTTTTCCCTGCTCGGCATGGAGGCCGACAAGGTGGCCACCCAGCAACTGGAGGCTCCCGGCGTGCCGATTATCCACACTCGCATCGAGCGCCCGGAAGCCTTTATCGAACTGACAACGTTTGCGACCAACGAGCCCGCGGAAGGGCGCGTCGATAACGTGATCATGGAGGTCCGGCCGAGAACCCAAAAAGAACTCCACGTGACCCCGCTGCTGAAAATAAGATCCGGACGGAAGTTGAAAACCACCCGAGCGCCCAAGGTCACGACAGTTGAATTCGCCGATGGCTCTGACTCATTGTTCCTGGCCATGAACTCGCTGATCCACGGCAGTGGAGAAACCGGAGCGGGGGTCAGGGTGATTATGAAGGATGGGATCGCAAGCGGCGACCGCCCTTTAACGCTCTTTTTCCGCTTTCCCCAACAGAGCCAGGATCTTGAAAAACTTGCGGACGGGATGGAAAAACCGCAAGCGCAGCAAGGTTTCCTGGCATCTCCCGGAACGGTACGGACAATTCTTGGTGTCATGCGCGCGCAACATCCAGCAGGCCCGGGAAGTGCGCGACGGGAAACTGACGTTCCAGGTGGGTCCCACGGTTTACCGGGGACTTTGGATTGTGGACGGCAATTTTATTTTGGAAGCGGCCCGATACCTGGGTTACAACACCGACGCGCAGCAGGGCCTGGAGACCGAGTGGTCCCGGCAGGAATCCGAAGGCGGAATCTTTGCGAGCGCCGGACACGAGCACTGGAAGGACACGGGCATCGCCATGTTCACGATGGTCCGGCAGGCCGAACTCAGCCAGGACTGGAACTACTTCCGCAAAATGAAACCGAATGTCCTGCGGGCGGTCAATTTCCTGAAGAACCTCCGTGACCAGGCGATGAAAGGGGACAGCATCAACGGAAAGTACGGACTGTTGCCGCCCGGGTTTGGCGATGGCGGATTGGGAGGCATTCAGGACGAGTTTACAAACACCGTCTGGGTGCTGGCAGGCTTGCGGGCGGTGACGCGGGCAGCAGACCGGCTGAAACTTTCGGGATTTGAGCAGGCAGCTGAGTTTTACCGCGAGTTGCGCAGTTCCTTCTTTGCCGCCGCTCAAAAGGAAATGCGGCGCTACAAGACAGGCTTTGAATACCTGCCCATGCTGATGAAGGAAGATCCGGCATGGTCGCTCCCAAATAAGTGGGACCGGCCCCGGCCACAATCGGGCCAGTGGGCGCTTTCTCATTCCATTTACCCCGGCCTGGTATTCGACAAGCAAGATCCCATCGTGCAAGGCCACATTGAGCTGATGCAGGCGTGTACGCAAGAAGACGTTCCCGCGGAAACGGGCTGGCTTCATCACGGAGGTTTGTGGACATACAATGCGCCTTTTGTCGCTCACGTCTATCTGTGGGCCGGTTTGGCGGATTGGGGGCGGCTCACCTTCAACGGCTTTCTGAACCACGCCAGCCCGCTTTGTTGCTGGCGCGAGGAGCAGCCTTTGCGCGGCTCGCTGGTGGCGGACTACGTCGGGGACATGCCTCACAACTGGGCAAGCGCCGAATGCGTGCTTTACCTTCGGCACATGCTGGCGCTCGAAGATGATGAAGACCTGCGCCTCCTGGCCGGCATCGGAGATTTTGAGTTGATCGGGCAGGAACCGTACAGCCTGAATGAATCTCCCACAAGATTCGGCCGCGTCAGCCTGGCGCTTGAGCCCTTGGACCGCAACCAGGGATGGCAACTAAAATTCAGGCGCGGGACAGGACCAGCGCCTTCGAGCGTCCAATTGCCCTTGAACATGGGAGAGCGCTTTCACTTCACGGGCGTCGAAAACGCCCAAGCAAGCCGCAAAGGCAAAACGGTGCTGGTGGCTCCTGAAGCAACTTCCTGGACAGCTACATGGAAGGCGTAAGAACGTAAAGCTGGCGAGCCGCGAGGACTTAAGAGCCCGGTCAATCGCCTTCAACTCAGAAAAGCCCACCGAGATTCAGGACGACGACTGAGATGAGGGTAAATACCACTGCGGAAGTGAGGACCCGTTTGGTCCTTACAGAAGTCGATTTCCACTCCCCGGACAAAATTCCCAACGTATTTGCCGAGAGAATCTGGGCAGCAACAAAAAGCGTAAAACCGATCGAAGTGCCGTACTTTCCGACTAAAGTAGTGCCGATTCCGTAGCCCACAATCCCTGAAAGCCAGAGCAAGGCCATCGCCAGGCTGAGCATTACTTCTTTCCCACGGCCGGCAACGCCGAAGAGTGACCACGTTCCATTCCGCGAAAGGAGGTAGACACAATAAAGCAAATTGGGGATGAACCCGGCGCCGAGAATTAACGCCCAGACAGCATAGGGAGCCGTCAGGGCCACCGCGCCCAACGCCGTGCTGCGCCGGATCAGGGGACCGCTAAACGCAAAGCCCAGGTTCCAGGCTGAGCTCAGGGAGCCCGTGAAAATGCAGATTCCGAGTCCCACTGCAAAACTGTAGCCGCTCCCATTTTGTTCAGACCCGCGGCTAGGCTGCTCGCGCTCTCTCGAACGCCCCGCTTTGCCAAAAGCAAAAAGCCCAAGGAAAAGGATGGGCATGCTGATGAGAAGCAGGACGCCACGCGGCTGAAACAGTTCCGTCGGATCCCGCGCCAAAAGAGGAATAAGCGAGCCTGAAAGGCAAGCCAGGCCTGCAACCACCGCGAAAGCCAGAGCCATACCCACGGCGCCGATGGCGATCCCAAAAGTTGTTTGCGTAATCCCCCAGATGAAGCCAAGGACCAGCGGATAAATCAGGGCCTGGCGGGGAACCTGCCGATAGAGATCACCGAGATGGGGGACGAAGCCGGCTGCTAACAGCCACGGAAAGACGACGAGGGCGACGAGGGAGAAAAAGAGCCAGGTGTTTTCCCATCGCCAGTGCCGCGCGGACTTTAAGGGCAGCGCAAAACTGCCGTTGAGCGCGCCGCTCAGAAAAATAATCGCCATCCCAAGCCAGAAATGCTCGGCCACCGTTTGCTCCTTCCGCCAGGAGTGAGAATTCCGGCGGTTCCGTTCAAAGCGGACCTCTTTTATTGCAGCTTAAGCAGGACAACACCATGGCGCGGAACTTGGGCGGTGTAATGCCCGTGGAACCTGCCTAAGTCTTTCCACTCCCAAAGGTCACGCACCCGGACGTTGTCCTTCATGCCGATTGCTTTGAACCTTACGGTGACGGGCAATGGCGACTCACTTCGGTTAAAAAGGCCTACGGCCATGCTATCGCCTGAAAGAGGTTTGACCCAAACTTCAAGCGGCCCTTCCTGCCAGGCGCGGTGGCCCTCTATTCCTTTGGGGTCCTGATCCAGGGCAATCACTTCCGGATTGGTTAGAATTTTCAGCGTGTCATTACTCATCTTGGTCAGGTTATTCCCGGCAAGAAGAGGAGCGGCCAGCAAACACCAGAGACTCATCTGGGTAAGCTCTTCGTTGTGGTTGAGCCTGCCGAGGCCGATCTGCAGGATATCGGGATCGTTCCAATGTCCAGGCCCCGCATATTTGCCGAGACCATTCTGCATGAACCCGAATAAGGAGACCCGGTTGAAATCGCCACCGATGTCGTCGGTGGTGCGCCACATATTGCCGCCCACCGAGGCTCCCCAACTCCACACACCTTCCAGCCCATACTGGCACAGGCTAAAGACGATCGGACGGCCCGTGCTTTCGAGCGCCTCGTGCATTTTTCTATAAGCGGCCTGCATCTGGTCAGGCCGGTACACTTTTCCCGCGCTGCACCAATCGTACTTCAGAAAATCCACGCCCCATTTGGCGTAGGTCTCGGCGTCCTGCTTTTCATGCTGATAACTGCCTTCGAAATTAGTACATGTTCTGGGCCCCGGCGAGGAGTAAAGCCCGAATTTCAAACCCTTGCTGTGGATGTAATCCGCAAGAGCCTTCATGTCAGGGAACCGGCTGTTCGGATGAATGAATCCCTGCGCGTCGCGCTTCCCTTGCCAGCAGTCGTCAATGTTCACATACTTATAGCCCACGTCTCGCATTCCGCTGCTCACCAGCACGTCCACGTTTGCCCGAACGATGGCGTCGCTGACCCTGCATTGATACTGATACCAGTCGTTCCATCCCATGGGCGGCGTCGCAGCCAGCCGCAACGACTGGGCGAAAGACGGCGCGTCCGGCCACGCGCACGCCAATAGCGCCATGATGCCGCAGGCAATCCAGAGCTTTCTATTTTGGGGCTTCAAATGTCGAACCTCCGCATGGATTGAGTATTCCGTTCTCTATAGGTCAGAGTGGGCGTGCCGGCTACTGAGGCGCTCCGGACGCTTCCTGGTTTTGAAGACGCACAAATCGGACGCTGCCGGCCACCACGGCTCCGTCGGCGCGGTTGCTCAGCTCCACTGATACAGGGTCATAGAACCGCCCCAGCAAATGCCACTCGCCTTGCTGCTGGGTCTGGTCGATGGGAAAGGATAGCGATCCGCCTTTGAACCGCACAACGTAATTCGCATGGTCGGCCTGTTTGATCCCCGGAATGCCGGCGCCTTGATACCTCACGGAGATCTCGTATTCCCCGGTCAGCGGCGTGTCGGACCGCCAAAGGATATAGGTGTTGCCGGGACCCGGCGGCGCCCAGTAGACAAGCGGGCCTGGATGGCCCTGCCCGCCAAGCTCCCACGCCCGGCCCGTCAGTTGATAATCCACTCCGCCCGAGGGCGCAACCGTCAATCGCCGCGGAGCAAGCGCGTCGAGGGATTTCGAATCCCGCTGCTCCAGCACCGCAAGCCCGATGTTGTTCCGCCAGTCCGGGTACGACTTTGCCTGCCGGATGAGACTCTGAATGTGCTGGTCCAGCGCCGCCTTCAATTCAGCCGCCTCTTCGGGAATCTGCCCGCAAATATTCCGGAGTTCCCGCGGATCGGTCGCTCCATCGAAGCACTGGATCTTCCCGGTGCGCATCGTCTCAATCAGCTTGTAACGGACGTTCCGAATCGAGTACTGCGGCGTGAGAACGCTTTCTTCCGCGTAAAGGTAATGATGCGGAGGTTCAGATGAAGTCCCTTCGATCACGCCCTTCAAGCTCGCTCCGTCCGTGCGAGCCGGGGGCGGCAGATTTTCTAAATCCAGGATGGTTGGCAGGATGTCATAGTGGCTCACGAGATCATCCAATCGTTTCCCCGCGGGAATTCCCGGCCCCCGGAATATCAACGGGACGTGCAAATCTGCGTCATAAAGAGACCGATGATCGTCTGTATTAAAGTCCTTGGGATGGGAATAAAGAAGCTGTCCGTGATCCGACACCAGAATGATGATCGTATTTTTGTCGAGCCCGAGCGTATGGACAGTGTTGAGAAGTTCGCCGATATAATGATCCACGTACAGAATCTTGGCGGCATAGAGCTCCCGCAGCCGCCGAATCGCGTGCACGTCCCGCACTTTGGCAAGTCTTTGAAGCTTGGCCGGCCCTTCGCCGCTCGTATCGTTCAGGTTCGGAAAGTCGTCAGGAGTCTTGAAGCGGTCGTAGGCAGCCGGCGCGTTATAAGGAGCGTGCGGCTCCATGTAATGGACCCAGAAGAAAAACCTCTGGCCGCGATGTTCCTTCAGCCACTGCTCGGCCCAGGCGGTCGTCTTGGGCGCCGTCAGATAGAAACTGCTCGCGCCCGGATGCCCCGGGACGGGCAACTGGTACCCCGGGAAAAACTTGAAATGATCCCAGCCCCGATGTACCACGTCCCAAATGGACCAGCAGTTGGCATTGTCAGCGGCCGTGACCATGCCGTGCGCCTTGAGCAGATCAGGGATGATCGGCTTGTGCGGCGAGAGCAAAAGAAACGGGGGGACGGATGGAATGCTGCCGCTGGTGAGCGGCCGCGTAATCGACGGCCCGCAGCTCTCGTAGGGCGGAAGAGTCATTCCGTGAACGGTTGGAAACAAGCTGGTAAGGATTGCGGCAAATGAGGGCGTGGTCCATGGCGCCGCCGCGTAGGCGCGGGTAAAAACGGTTCCCTGGCTTGCCAGTTGGTCGATGTCCGGGGTGTCCGGATAGGGATATCCGTAAGTGTGCATGAAGTCGGCCCGCAACTGGTCCGGGGTCAGCAGGATGATGTTGTAAGGAGGCGCGTCTTTTGCCTGGGCGCCGCGAACGAATTGCGCGGACAGCAAACATCCGGAAATTACAATTCCCGCCAGCAGCAGTTTCCCGAACTTCAACCCCATTGGAGCCTCCGTATTCAAGCTGCGATGAGTGAAGGAAGACGGCGCAAGCCGCGCCGTTCCAAGCGCAAAGCAGGTCCTAACCGTTTGCTGAAAAACCTTGGAAGATCATCGTGCCGAGCCCGCTCGCCCCTCCGCCTGCAAAGTGGCTCAGCATAACGGGAAACTTCTCTCAGCAAACTGCCGGGGTCTCACGCCCTCTTCCATCCTTCTAGAATTTGACAATAGGTGCAAGAGCAACACTGATAAGTCCCGCGATAAAAAAGAAGAACATCAGGGCCAGCAGACGTTTGGCGCTGCGATCTGCCTGGGCAAATTCCCTCCACACAAAGACGCCCCACACGGCCGACACCATGGTCGCTCCCTGCCCCAGCGAATAGGACGTGGCAGGACCCACCATCTTCACATAGGAAGCGACAAAATTCGAAATCGTGCCGATAACCCAGATCGCGCCTCCCATGACTCCCCAGAAGTGCAAGGATTTCGTCCCGCGAAAGTAGTCCGTCATCGAGACCGGAGCGCCGGAAACAGGCCTTCGCATCATGAAATAGTTGAGAGGAACGGTGCAGATCAGCGCCCCAATCGCAAAGGCGTATGCCACCGTGTAAGGGCCCAGATGGTTCGCTCCCGTCATCCCTTTAACGACAAAGGGATAACAAAGTCCAATGCCTACGCCGCTAAGCAGGCTCAACGCGATTCCTTTGGTGCTTACTTTCATATCCGCAGAAATCTTTCGATAGGCCCGGGCATCCAGAAAGATTGCGACGCACACCAGGAAGATTCCGCCAAACAGCAGCACGGGGTTCCCTGCCGGAGCAAGAATGTAATTAAGGACCGACCCGATCACCAGCGCCAGCCCGATGCCAATGGGAAAAGCCACCGCCATGCCTGCCATGGCGATTGCCGCCACCAGAAGGATGTTGCCAATGTTGAACACGACGCCGCCGAGAGCGGCCATCAGCAGATGGTAACCGTCGGCAGCGCTAAGATTCGCCATAAAACTATCGGGGCTTGCGGGATTGGTCCGTCCAAACGTAAATCCCACCAGCACGGTGGCCAGCAGAATGCCCCAAATGTAGTCCCAGTAATAAAGCTCGAACCGCCAGTTCTTGCAGAGCTTCTGAGTATTGGCCCAGCTTCCCCAGCAAACCATGCTGAGGATCATCAAAAAAAGGGCAAGTCCATAGGCATTGGGAACAAACATTGTCCACGCCTCTCACGCAAAGAGATTTTGTCCCGGGTCCGTGCACGGCGGTTCCGTTCGCCAACCCGCGAATCGCTTCATCCGTGCAGATGCTGTGCAGCGTACTGCAACTTGCGGCCGCGCGGCAAGCAATTTCCAGACCCCGTGTCAATTTCCAGACCCCGCAGCATACGCGCGACCGTCTGCAACTGCAACACGCGTTGAAGTCTTGTCGCGCTCACTCTCCAGCCCGGTCCCTTTTTCTGTTTGCCAGCACTCGCCGCCCACCAGGACAGCAAAGTCCGGGATCCTATCGCGAGGCGCATCAGCGTATGGGCCAAGGCCGTCGCGGATTGCTCCGCGCCGGTCCCTCCGCGGAACCGAACGGCCGCGCGTTGCAAGCCATTCGCAGCCTTTACGTCCCACCCCCAAACAGAAGAAGGAATTTCACACCGCAGCCCAAAGTTGCATCCAGGTGACCAAATAGTAAACTCTTGAAGGCCGCTAAGCAACAGAAACCAAAAATGAAAGCAGATGCGGCTTTGGCAGCCTGCTTGCTGTTTAAGGATCAGGCGGCCTGTCATCGCCCTTGACTTCAGGGATGATGACAGGAAGACATGGGGTTTATGACAATCGTTAGGGTGGCTACCAAGGTGGATGCAGAGGGACATGACCCAAAGAACCTAGCGCATCAGAATAGCGGACAGGTCTCTGCGGTATTTCCTTTCACCCCGCAAAAGCAGGATATCGGCCCTCTACGAAAAGCAATATACGCCCGGCGGAGAGGTCATTCTTCGCCGTAAACCCGTCGCTGCCGGCAAGCAATTGGCTGTGACCGTTATAGGAAGCTGAGGGGCTATGGAAGAGATACTGTTAGCATTCGCAATGGGATTCGTGGTGAGCCATGCCTTGTCCGTGATTCGCATCAGCATGTTTAAGAACAAGATCAAACTCTACGAGACATACGTCCACGATCGGCTGGATAAGGGCACTGAGCGACTTCGGGGTGATTTGATCTCGCATTGACAAACGGGTATACTGCCTTCACCTTGAAGCCCGAGACGAGCACGCCACAAAAAGGCGATGTCTGTCCTTACTGCGCAAAGGGTCGGCTCTGGATATCGCCGAGCGGCATAAACTTGATGTGCTGGAAATGCGGCAAGGTGATCTTACAGAATATCCAGGCGCTTCCCAAACAGCACTAGTCCCGCCAAAGCAGCCCTCGACATTTGCAACACCAGTCTTTACCACAACTGATCGAGCATGAAGCCGCCGCCGGCCGTTGACGGTGCTGATGAGCGGCATGCCGATACGTCCCGGGAAAACAAGTTCCCTCGGAGTTAGGACACCCTCAGATCAGACGACTGCGCCCGCCTTGCGGCGGGAGCGTGGCCACCATCATCGCAAGAGACTCCCAGAGGTGGGAGAGAGTCCATCGGTCCCTCGCTTATTTGAGCGCTTTCATCCAAATGCTGCTTATGGTCCGAACAATCCTATCGCTCTCTTCGAGTAAAAATCAAAACCGACACGTCGTGAGGTGCGAATTGGTCGCTCGCACCCCCGACGCCTCGGATAAAGCGCACTGCCGAAAATATCAAACTTCTACTGCCACCCCGGCCGAGCCGGGGGGATCTTCTAACTGAATTAGAAGAAGACTGTCAACGACATCTGCATTACACGAGGATTATTTGCCTGGGAAAAGATTTGACCATAGGTGGAACTGAGGGGATTAATGTCCGGACTTGCGAACTGAACCCGATTGAGGGCATTGAACATCTCCCACCGGAATTGCAGCCCGAGGCGGTCTTTCAACTGAATCTTCTTCGTCAGCGACGTATCCCAGTTGTCTATTGCGTCGGAACGCAGCGTAGAGACGCCCCATGGCGCGTTACGCAGCGTGAAGTTAGGTAACGGTGCGAGGGCTGCCTTGTTAAACCAGTCAAGGCGGCTGCGGCTACCTGGAGAAAGGGTAGGATCTACGCCCGTCAGAACAACCGGGGCATTCAGCGTAATTGGGAAGCCGCTTTGGAATACTCCATTGACCCCGAGCTGCCAGCCTCCCATTAACTTACCCCCCACACCGCTCTTCCACCCGAAACTTTGGCCGGCACCAAACGGAAGGGCATACACCGCTCCTAACGTGAACCGCTGGGGAGCATCATAAGTGGCAATCATCTTGCTGGGCCCAGGATCGCTGACGTTGATAAACCGGGAGCGCTCCAGGTTCTTTGAAAACGTATAGGCGCCCAGCAGAGATAGCCCGTGCGAGTAACGTTTGGTGACGCTGATCTGCAACGAGTGGTAGTAACTCTTTCCGTCGGTCTGCCGGGACATGTCGAGGAGCGTGAACTCGGGGTAGTTGGAGAGGAGCTGGCCTTCGGAAATCTGTGGCCGGCTGAGCACCCCGGAGGAAATCAGGCCATAGAACGGATTGGGAACCAGGTTGGAGAGCTGCGATCCCAAGGCGAGATACTTGGCGGGCAAATAGGTCAGAATTCGGTCTTGCTCAGCAGCCCCGCCGGATCCGGGATAATAATTGCCCGCAAGGCTCCCCGGGCTTCCCACCGGCAAATAGTAAGACGTCTCGCCGACGTAATAAGCCTCGACCATGGTACTGGGAGTGATTTGACGCTGGACGCCAATGCTCCACCGTGCGTTCTCCCCAGGTTGACCGTTCGGATTCTTAAAACCGAATCCCCCTCCGAGTTGAGTTTCCAAACCGAGGCTGGAACCGCTCGGCCGGTTGAAGCCGTTGGGGAAGGGATTATTGAAAAGGTTGTCCGGGGTGATACCATTCAGGCTGCCCACCGCATACGTATTGGTGGAAATCCCCGTTTGACCACCATTGAAAGTCGTCCAGAACAATCCCCGGAAGTAGCCGACCCCACCCCTCAAAACGGTCTTGTTGTCGAGACGGTAGGCAAACCCGACCCGTGGACTCCATTCGTTCCAGTACGTCTTACCCCAGCGACGATTCGAGGGGGTGGCAAAGAGAAGCCCGCCGTTAACCTGAAACTGATCCGGAGGCAATATATTACCAGGAAGGGGATTGGCCGTGTAGTTGGCGATGGCTTGAGCCGCGATCGGGTTCGGCGTATTGAAGGCGAAGCCGATATTCTGACGGTTGTAACGTTCCGTCGCGGGTTGCCAGGCGTCCCACCGCAGACCGAGATTCAAAGTCAGCTTCGGTGTGGCACGGATGTCGTCTTGAAAGTACGCCCCGTAGTACGGTCCCGTGGTCGCTGAGTTGGTGGGTGACTGGACATAACTCGAATTGTCCATGGCCCCCAATAAATAAGTCGCCACCCCATTTCCTATGTTCGTGCCCACATCGAAAGGATTCGGGCCCTGAGTGAAGCCCCGGCTAAAACTATAGAAACCTGTGTGGCTATAGATTCCGCTATTGCTTTGTTTGATTTGGGTCTGGAAACCCCATTTCATGCTTTGGACGCCTTGCATATGCCGCATGTTTGCATTGAATGACCAGGCAGGGTCGTGGTCGTGGTACCCATATACCGGGTAGCCGAAGAGGCCAAAATCAGAGACGAGGACGAAAGGTACGTATTGCACCGGCACTGAGTTGGCAAAGGAGGACGAGAAACCGAGAGGCGCCAACTTGGTTGTGGGCACATGGCCGTCATTCATAAAAAACTGCCCGCCGAGCGTAAGATCCAAGATCGTGGTCGGCGTGAGAACAGAAGTAAAGCCCAGACCTCCAACATTGCTTTCGCTGAAGAGCCGGACGCCCGGCAGTAGAAAATACGTCGAATAGATCCAATCCGTTCGCTGCCGGGAAAGGCGCACAAACAGGCGATTGTTCTGGTTGATTTGGTGATCGACCCGAATCGAGTAATCGTTTGTCGGGTAAGTGACCGTCGAGGGGTACGCATAGTTCTGCGCGCCGGTGAACGGAAGGCCTTTCCGGTTGGGCATGGGAATCAAAGCGAGCAGACCGGCGCTGGCGGGATTGATCATCGACGACGGGATGATATTGCCCGCGAACGGATCCCGAACATATTGGCCGGGGTTGTTCGGATCAGGCCGGGTCGTAAAAGGATTGTAAATTTGGACGAGGTTTCCATACTGGTCGTAAGTCTGTGAGAAGTTGCCCTGGCGCTGGAGGGCTGTAGGAACAGTCGCAATTCCTACCCCCGGGTTCTTATACCTAATCCCCTCGTAATTGAAGAAGAAGAAGGTGTGATTGCGCCAGATCGGTCCGCCAAAAGTCCCTCCGAACTGGTTGTATTGAGAAACCGGCTTCTTAAATCCCTCGAGGTTTTGAAAGAAGCCGCTCGCGTTCAGCGCACTGTTCTGGAGATAATCATAGAGGCTTCCGTGAAATTGATTGGTCCCGCTTTTGGTTGTCACAACGATCGACGCGCCATTGCCATGGCCGTACTGCGCATCGAAGGCGTTGGTCAGGACCGTGACGTCCTCTGTCTGATCGGTAGGCGGCATATATTCCGCACGGTCATACAGGTTGTCCGGGATGCCGTCAATCATGAAATCGTTCGAGCTGTATTTTGCGCCATTGCTGGTGAAGTAGGAGACATAATTCATGGAAGCGATGTCCAAGCCGGCAGGTATCTGAGGGTATGTTTGGACGACTCCTGGGCTGAGCTTCGCCAGCATAAGAGGGTTTCTCCCTGCCAAGGGCAATTCCTGGATGTAACGATTGTCCACTGTGGTCGTCAATGAACTGGTAGTCGTCTGGAGTAACGGCGCGGCACCCGTCACCTGCACGGTTTGCGTCGTACTCCCAAGCATCAGGGTCATGTCAACTGTCGTGGATCTTCCCGTCTGAACGACGGCCTCCCGGATAAGCTTCTTGAAACCTTGAATTTCCGCCTCAACCCGATATGTTCCTGGTAGCATATCGGGTACCAAAAAATCACCGGAGCCGTTCGTAGCGCTTTTCCTGGAGATTCCGGTCGCAACGTTAGTGATTGTAATTGCAACGTTGGGTACGACACCGCCCTTGGGATCCTTAACGACCCCCACAATCGAGCCGGTGGGCTGCAGCTGAGCCCAACCCGCGACAGCAAATAGTAGCCAAATGACCACCCAACACGCCTTCCCTAGTCTCATTTTTACCAACCTCCATTTTTAGAGTTGACCCATCGACCGACGAATTCGACTGGCAGTGACTCTTTACCTGACACGTTGGTGGAAGCTTATACCCCTTCACACAGAGATCGCTCTCTTATAGCTTTGGCTCCTGCTGGCGATATGAAACAACGAGGCGACTATCGAGTCAAGCGCTATGACTTTGGTTTTGCTCCGGTCGTCCGATTACCTGGACAAATTGCTGATTGCGTGGCAATCAGTCCCTCACCGCGACATTCATGTATATACTCCGACACGCACAGCGCATCCAGCAAGTCTCCAAAGAGGTGCTGCAGGTGCAGCAGGGCTCGCTCTATCCGGCGCTCTATCGCCTGGAGCAGCAGGGCTGGATTGCGGCGGAATGGGGCGCTTCAGAAAACAACCGCCGCGCAAAATTCTACCGACTTACCAACCGGGGCCGGAAACAGCTGGAGCGCGAAGTGAGCAACTGGACGCGGCTGGCCGCCGCCATCGCGCAGGTCTTGGAAACAGCATGATGAAGTTTGTTGCGGGGACGGGCCCCATGGCCGCCCACGGGAAAGGACCGGTTAACATGGTCCGCAGCAGCAGGAAAGAAGCCGCCCCTGCAAGGGTCCCGGACGCGCGCCGGAAGCCGCGCTAGGGGTCGAAAAGAGGGGAAGCCGGGTGATGATTGATTCCGCACTCGAGCATCTTGTATTGCAGGGCCCGCATGCTGATGTTCAACATCCGGGCCGCGTCTTTCCGGCTGCCTTTTGTCAATTCGAGCGCCCGCACAATGGCTTCTTTTTCGGCGTCCTTTTTCAGCGAGCGGAGTTGCGATTTAAGGTCGCTCGGCGGAGCCCCGGCCTGATAGGTCTCCGCTCGAAGCGGGCGTCCCGCGCTGCCAATGGCGGTGCGCAATTGGTTGAGAGCCTGATCCTCATTGCCGCAAATAATGTATCGGCCCACGAAGTTCTCGATCTCTCTGACGTTTCCGGGCCAGGGATGGAGCATGCAGGCTTCCAGCAGGACCGATGAAATGGGAAGCTGCGGCCGGCCAAGGCGCGCCGCCCAAATCCGCATAAAATGTTCGAGCAGCGGCAAAATGTCC
>JAJYHU010000296.1:0-4080 GCA_021784615.1 Acidobacteriota bacterium
AGGCAAATATCCTTGGGATGTCTTCCATCCCCAGAATCTTCGGATGGTGGCCTCCAATGCTCCAGTCAATGTATCGAAGGTTGTCCGCTGAGATCCTGAGATCTGGCTGGTTGCAGAGGATCGTGTGCGTGAGGCTTTCGTCGGGGGCGAATCTGGTGGAGTAGTGGGCAAGAATGGCCCGGTTCGTATCGTTTTGTGCCAAGATCCGCTCCGCAGTCCTTCGGTTGCCCGTAATCCAAGCGTCCCCCCCAAAGCATCTGAGTGCTTCTGAGAACGGATTAAAGGGGCTGACGAGGGACTTTGACCGGACAATCCCGACAGGAATCCGAATCGGTTTCTTCCTGCGCCAGGAATACCCCGGAAGCCAGATTTGAATGGCGATATAGCGGTCATACGCGACGGGCACCCAGCCGGCGCTTTTGAAACCGTGCCGCTCGTATTGCGCGGGCGGATCGGGGATGAGCGGATATACGATGGGGCGGTGGTCGAGGTAGGCGTCGAAGCCGCCGTTGGCGAGCTGGTCCAAGACCGCCTGGGGTGGTTGCGTAGGGTAGTCGCTCCCGCTCAGGAAAGTAAACCAATCCGGGCTGTCGGTGTTTTGGTACATTTCTCGTAGAGCGGCTTGGAAGGCAAGGCAGCAGCTGATCCGGGCCCATTTCGTATCGATGTGTGGCTGAACAAATCTAACTTGCTTGGGAAATTCAATCCCTTCCAGCGAATTCTTTCCAAAATCAAAGTGACAAACTATCGGAGGGTTCTGATACAGGGAGATCAGTCGTTGCGTGAGGCGAAGCAACTGCTGGGGTTTGTCATAGGCAACCAGTACAAAACCGATCGTTTGGCTCATTTGCCGGCCTCCGTTTGGCTTTTGTCGCTTTCAATCCCGGATGATTGTAAAACCATTTGCTCGGTCTTGCTCTGGCGTCGGGTGGGGCGGTCGAGGTCGTGTCGAGGGCTGCGTCAAGGAGAGCCGAGGAAGGGCGGAATGTGATTTTTCACGCTTGCCGCGGCTGCGTCTAATTCGCGGAAACGGCCCTGCCGGCGATGGCGTGCTGTCGGGTCCGCTGGAGCAGGTCTGCCCAATGGGCATCCGGCCGCACTTGAGCGAGGTAATATTCCCAGGATTGCTGACGTTGAGCCTGGGCCAGGGAGGGATCACAGAGGATGCGCTCGCAGGCGGCGAGGCACTCATCGGCTGAGTGGTATGTGCAGACGAAGTCGAGCGGCGCAGGTAACTGGTTGAGGATCGGCTCACTGACAATGCACTTTGACGCTGCAAGATATTCCGCCATCTTGAATGCGAGGGAATCGAACAAACTACGAAAGTAGATGCCGATGAGCGACTTTTTGGCCCAGCGAACGTATTGTGGTTGTCGGCAGGGGAGATTCGTGACGAGGTCGGGGCAGAAGGAGAACGCGAACGGAGTAGGTACAACACCGCCGACGACCCGGTGTTTGAATTCCTTCTTCAGAGCGCGCAGAAGTCCGATGCGCTGATCGTTGATGCCGTATTCGCCCGGAGCTTCGCGGGCCTCCCACACACGGGTTTGAAAGAGAATCGTGCGGTCCACAGGCTGCCGGGGATCCTGCTCGAATGCCTTCCAATGGGGCGTGGCGAGATAGCGATAGATCTCTCTGAGCCTCCCCTTAGACGCTCGCGGCAAGGTGGGCGCTATCGCGGTCAAAGCTGCAGCCATACTCCGCCGGGAACGGCACGCCCAGTTCAGCCCCAAAGGAATAATCTTCTGTTGCAGGGCGGAAACGTGACGGGCATTGAGATTCCGCTTCGCATAGACATCGCACCATTCCAGGAGGCCCTGGTCCCACCAATCGCTGTGATCGCTAAGCTCGATGGCCAGCCTAAGCCCGTCAACCTCAATCGCGGCGCAGAGTGGATTCGAAATCCAGCCCACCCGGCGCAGCCTGATGGCCGCACCGGGTTGTGCATAAAGACCGGCAAGCGTGCGGCCAAAGTGAAATAGATCGAGGTTGTCGCCGCAGGAGAAGTGGACGCGCATGTCAGAGGCCTTTAGATCATTCCAAATCTTAAAGTATTCACTGCCTCAAGCAAAGCGCCACTGCCCCCGATTTTGGAGGCTGGGACCCGTCCAACGGCAATCTTCTCAGGTCCTGCGACAGCAAGAGCACTCCCAGACCCAAGCCCTACCTGGAAGATGACTCAAACTGGATTGATATAACGCTCGCTCCGCTGAAATGAGGCGCATTGTTGCGACGCCGGCGAAGATTGCGCTCGTGGCACCCATTCACGGGAGTTTCCGCGTTTCAGTGTCGCCCGACCCGATAACCATAAATTACTAACGTAATAACGCTAAAAGGGAGGAGATATACGGGATATTTCTCCATGCAACATTCGTTGTATGAATATCTTACTAAAGTAAGTCGCCTAGCAAAGATGGGGGATTGAAATCTTCTTCTTATGCATTAAAGTAACCACATGTAATTACTACAAGGATGGGCTGAGATTACGTTGGTTTCGCAGGGCGGCAACTTCATCCCGCGCTTTTCTGCTGCCGGCTCTGCCCTGAGCCGCGGATAGAACTCAAGAAGCACGTTGCAAGCCTCGGATTCCCAAGCCCTTTCCCTTCCTCAGTTGTCGGCTTTCACGTGCTCGATTTTCGGGTCTTGGCAGGATTGAGATGAAAAGACTTTTACTTAGTTTCGCAAGCGTTCTGTTTTTCTTTGCCTCCGTTTCTCCGGCTCAAACTGTCTACGACGGCCTGACTTTGCCGACGAGCATCACACATCCTATTCTGGAGGGGTTCAATAATCCCGCTACGCTGGCGACCGCCCGCGCATGGTGGGCCGCGAACGAACCCAGCTACACGCCGCAAACCTGCGACTTCAATCACAGCCAGAACTGCGTGATGACGGCCTTCGGGCACCTGATGACGCTGACCCAAGGGACTCCGATTGACTGCTCGACCTCAATCACATGGGCGGTGACCGACGTGATGCAAGCTGTCATCACCAACGGCGGACCCAATGGGCTGAACGGAGCGAATGGAGCCGAGGTTGAAAACTGGTATGGGCAACCTGCGATACAGATTTACGACTTTTGCTACGACCAGATGACCGCTGCCCAGAGATCGACGTTCATTCAAGGCGCGAACCTCTTCTTCGGTCCGTTTCTGGGTGGAAACAACGGCGGGACGATCAACAATCCCTGCACAAACGGTGTTCAGGGAAACCTCTGCTGGGGTCCGCTGATGAATGCCTTCGACTGGGGCGTGGCGGGTTATGCGGAAGACACGACGATAGCGCAACGGAATCTGGACTGGTTCTTCAGCAAGTGGTCGTACTTCGTCAACTACGCAGCCTTGACGGGGACTGGAGGTGCTGCCGGAGGCGTTCCCCAAGAAGGAATCAGCTACGGCGCGTCGATGTATACCGCCCCGGTCATTCCCTTGATTACCGCTGCTGCGCTAGGCAGGAACCTGAACGCGGAGACAAACTTTTTCCTCTCTGAAATCTATGCGATGGTCTACGGCACCACGCCATCGGCAACCTATACGAACGCCGGGAGTCCTCTTGGCTACACCGCATACGAGGTTTTCCCTTATGACGACAAGTTCTCCTCCACTTTTGGAATAGGGTTTCTATTCAGCTTCGGCCCATATTCGGGCGGCACTGCCGATGTGCCTGATTCCGTTGTTGCAGCCTACCCGAGTACGAATCTGGGCGCGTATGGACGAACATGGTTGAACACGGTTCAACCCCAGTTGCCGGTCAGTCCCTGGGTAGTTGCGCTTGATGCCGGAAGTTCGGCTCTCTCTTATTCAGGCCTTCCCCTGGACTACTATGCGCCGGGATCAGGGTTCATGTGGATGCGTAAGGCGTGGGACACTTCCAGCACCGTCGCGCATCTTGAATTGATGACAGCCTCCGAAGTCGGGCACGCCCACCCGTGGCCGGGAAGCTGGCAGATGTGGCGCGGTGGTAGGTGGCTCTCCCGCGAGTCGATGGGTTACAGCGAGACGTTCACCGGATACAACAACACCGGCACAATCGATTCTCAGCAAACGGCAACAATGAACTCATTGCTCATCAACCCAAACAATC
>JAJYHU010000296.1:4090-4375 GCA_021784615.1 Acidobacteriota bacterium
GCACTTGCCAAGGGGACGGAGGACTGTGGACAGGGCAAATCTCACAGAGTGGGGGAGCGAATACTGCTCCCAATGATCCCTACATCAACCCCCAACTGCTGCGGATGGAGAGCCAGCCGGGATATGCCTATGCCGCAGTTGACATCTCTGGCGCTTATTACTCAGGCGGCTATGGAGCAGGGTGGGGAGTTCAAGGCAATTCCGAAAATCCAGCCGTTCAAACTGTGCAGCGGGAGTATGTCTGGGTGCGCGACCTGGAAACCCTCGTCATCTTTGACCGGGTGC
>JAJYHU010000143.1 GCA_021784615.1 Acidobacteriota bacterium
GATCACCCGACAAAATGCGGTCCGTAACCGCCGGGCCCGGTTGAGTGTTATAATTTTGAGATTGGCGTTTTATGGTTTGAGGTCTTATGCACTCAATCTTATTGTGGTCGGCGTTGGTTTTTTATTTTTCGGGTATCGTCCTAATGGTTCCCTCGGTCATCCGGCGAAGCCCGTCGCTTTCCCCGGCGGCGCTCGGAGCTCTGGGAGTGGGCTTAGGCCTTCACGGCGCATCCCTGGCTGTTCGGGCGGCGAATCTGCACCGGCTTCCCGTCATCGACGTTCAAAGCACGCTCTCCTTTTTTGGTTTTCTTGTCACTTTGGCTTTTTTTCTGGTTTATTTGCGTTACCGGATCAACGTCCTGGGAGTTTTCATGCTCCCCTTAGTTTTCGTGCTCACGCTGATTTCAGCGCTTCGCCCGGGGCCTTCTTTCCAATCGGTGGCTTTCCGCAGCGGGTGGCTCATGGTCCACATTGCCTGCGTCTTGATCGGATACGTGGGATTTTTCCTTACGTTCATTGCCGCCGTCATGTACCTGGTGCAGGAAAGGCAGTTGAAGTCAAAAAGCCCGCGGGCGCCCTATTACCGTTTGCCCTCGCTCGAAGTCTGCGATGAGATCTACGGACGCTCCCTCATCTTCGGGCTGCCTTTTCTGACCCTTGGAATCCTCACCGGCTTCTTTTGGGCGATGCGCATGTGGCACGGCCCTTGGGAACTTGACCCCAAGATTCTAGCGGCACTGATCACCTGGCTGATTTACCTCTTTCTATTCTCCGCGAGGCTCAGCGGAAGCTGGCCGGGAAGAAGGTCCGCCTACGTTGCAATTGTGGGATTTGCCATCATTATGGTGACTTTTGTAGGAATCAGTTTTGTCAGCGGATGGCACGGATATTTGCCCAACCTGGGAAGGCTTCATTAGTGTGACGCAGCTCACATACGCCGGGGCGCTCGTAAGTCAAAATAAAAGGCTGATGAAGCTGCGATGGAATCATGAATCTCGCTCTGATCGGAATTAATCATCGAACCGCGCCAGTGGATGTCCGCGAGCGGATGAACATCCCGGAAGCGCGCCTGAGCGAGGCTGTATCGGACTTGACGCACCGGGACGGCATCAAGGAAGGTCTGATCCTTTCCACCTGCAACCGCGTCGAAGTCATTGCAAACGCTCGAAATGATTTTGCGGTGGAACCGGTCCTTCGCCGCTTCCTCGCCGACCATCACCGCTGCGACCTCGCGGTTTACGAACCCCATTTTTACCGCTACCAGCAGCAGCAAGTAATCGAGCACCTGTTCCGCGTGGCGTCCAGCCTGGACTCGATGATTCTGGGCGAGCCCCAGATTCTCGGCCAGATCAAACAGGCTTACCATGCGGCGCGCCAGGCCGGCGGGCTGAACGGCACCTTGAACGAAATCGTGCTTCAGGCGCTCACGGTGGCGCGCAAGGTGCGGAGGGACACGGCGATCGGGACATCGGCCGTTTCGGCCTCTTATGCTGCCGTCGAGCTGGCAAGAAAAATCTTCCGCGATCTCACCGGCGCCACCATTTTTGTGATCGGCGCAGGCAAAATGAGTGAAATTGCCGCGAAGAACCTTATTAGCAGCGGGGCCAGCGCCATTTTCGTCAGCAACCGCACTTACGAACGCGCCACGGAACTGGCGGCGGCCTTTCACGGCACGCCCATCCGTTATGAGCAGCTTTTCAACCACGTCCACAAAGCCGACATTGTCATCTGCTCAACGTCTGCTCCGCATTATGTGGTCCTGCGCGCGGACGTGGAAAAGTGGCTGGCCGCCCGCAAAAACCGTCCCATGTTTTTTATCGACATCGCCGTCCCTCGTAACGTCGATCCGGCCATCAACCAGCTTGACAACGCATTTGTTTACGACATCGACGATCTGGGCCAGGTGGTTGCCGCCAACAAAAAACAGCGGGAGCGCGAGGCCGCCTGGGCCGAGGAGATTGTCCAGGCGGAAGTCCAGAAAGCCATGCGGCGACTGGCTTCCCGGGAAGTCGTCCCCACCATCGTGGCGCTCGAACACAGGCTGGAACATATTCGCGAAACGGAGATTGACCGTTACCGGGGACGACTGAACGGATTGTCGACCCAGCAGCGCGAGGCCGTGGAGGCTCTCACAAAGGGGATTCTCAACAAGATTCTTCACGGCCCGATCACGGAGCTGAAAAACGGGGCAGGCCGTCCTGACCAAGGTTCACTGGTTCAAATAGTCCGCAAGATGTTTGGGGTTGTCGAGTAAACCCAAAGCGTACTCTGCGGATTTGCATCGCACTTCCGCTCAAGCGTTGCCATCATCCTCATGAAGATTGTGATTGGATCACGCGGTAGCCGGTTGGCCCTTTGCCAGGCAAACTGGGTTCAAGATCGCCTTGCAGCCTTGGGGCACGCGGTCGAGATCCTGATCATCAAGACCAGCGGCGACAAACTCCAGAACACTTCACTCCAGACTTCCGGCACAAAGGGATTGTTTATCAAAGAGATTGAAGAAGCGCTCCTGGCCGGCCGCGTCGATCTGGCGGTACACAGCTTAAAGGACCTGCCCACTGAACTGCCCGAAGGCCTGGTTGTCGCCGCCGTTCCGGAGCGCGAGGACCCTCGGGACGCGCTGGTTTCAAAGGCCGGGCAAACGCTTCAGAGCCTCGCTCATGGCGCGCGGATTGGAACCGGCAGCCTGCGCCGCCAGGCCCAATTGCTTGTTCTGCGTCCTGACCTGCAGATCATTCCCATGCGGGGCAATGTGGATACGCGTTTGAGGAAGCTTGACGCCGGCGACTGTGACGCCATGGTTCTGGCCGCGGCGGGCCTCAAACGGCTGGGGCTTTTATTTCGAATCACCAGTTGGTTCTCAGAAACTGAGTTGTGCCCGGCGGTAGGACAAGGAGCGCTGGCCATTGAAGTGAGCGCCCGGAATGCCAACATCATGAGCGCGGCCAAGCCGCTTGACCATCCGCCCACGCATGCCGCGGTCCGCGCGGAGCGGGCTATGCTCCAGGCGCTTGGCGGCGGATGCCAGCTTCCAATTGCCGCGTATACCAGCCGCGACGGACAAGAATTTCGATTATCCGGTGTCGTTGCCGATCCTGCCGGGACAACGGTGCTTCGCGCCACCCTTTCGGGCTCGGCAGAAAACCCAGAGGATCTGGGAGTCCGGGTGGCCCAGCAGCTCCTAAAGCAGGGAGCCCAAACTTTACTCAACCTCAAGCAACCAGAGGCGGAATAGCTCCCTGCCGAGGTTGATCGGGAAGCGTGCGGCATTCCAAAGGCTTTTATGACAGGCAAAGTCTATCTTGTCGGTGCAGGACCGGGCGACCCCGGTCTGCTCACCCTCAAAGGCAAGAGGGCGCTTGAGCAGGCGGACGTCGTCATCTACGATTTTCTCGCCAACAAAGAACTTCTGCGCTTCACCCAGCCTCGGTGTGAAAGCCTTTGCGTCGGCAAGCGTCCCGGCGAGCCAACGCCGTCTCAGGAAGAAATCAATGAATTGCTGGTCAGCAAGGCCGCCCAAGGGATGACCGTGGTGCGATTAAAAGGCGGCGACCCGTTCATTTTCGGGCGTGGCGGCGAGGAAGCCCAAGCCTTGGTCAGAGCCGGCATTCCATTCGAGGTCGTGCCGGGAATCTCTTCAGGATACGCGGCGCCCGCCTACGCCGGCATACCCGTGACCCATCGCGACCTGGCTTCGAGCGTGGCCTTCCTGACCGGCCACGAAGATCCCTCCAAGCCCTCGACAAGCGTTGACTGGTCGAAACTCGCGACGGGACCACAAACGCTGGTGCTCTTTATGGGCGTTAGGAACCTTCCGGAAATTACCGCCGCTCTGATCAATCAGGGCCGTGAGCCGTCTACTCCTGTTGCCGTCATCCACTGGGGAACGCGCGCCGATCAAGAAGTGATTACGGGAACGCTTGCCGATATTTCAGGCAAAGCGCAGAACGTGGAACCGCCGGCCGTGACGGTGGTCGGAGAGGTGGTTCAGTTGCGGGAAGAATTGAACTGGTTCGAGCGCCTGCCGCTTTTCGGAAAAAGAATCGTCACGACCCGCACCCGGCAGCAGACTGGATCTCTGAGAGAATTGCTTGAAGGATTGGGGGCGGAAACAATTGAGATTCCCGCCATCGAAATTCATGACCCCGAATCATGGAAACCTCTCGACGCTGCAATTCATCGCCTGGAAAGCTTTGACTATCTGCTGTTGACTTCGGCCAACGGAGTAAAGAGTTTTCTACGGCGGCTCGAAGCCTCAAAGCGCGACGTGCGCGATCTGAAAGGGCTGACAATCGGCGCCATCGGTCCCGCCACGGCGGCGGAATTTGCCAAGGTGGGAATCCGAGTCGACTTTGTGCCGAATGAGT
>JAJYHU010000435.1 GCA_021784615.1 Acidobacteriota bacterium
GATCACTTGCGGACCCTGAACGCGCGGGTGCGAGCTACCCGCTCACACGGAGGCTCTTGCTTGAAGCTTCTGGAATTCGTCTTCCGTGTCGAGATGCCGGCGCATTTCCCGGACAATGCGGCTTCCCATAAGGCGCAGCGCGCCGGCGTCGCCCGAGAGGCGATAAGAGGAAATCTGCCGGTCGAATTTATCGAGATCGATGGCCAGGTGTTCGTGGTAGTCGCGGAATTCCTGGAGCGATCTGCTTGCATCTGCGCCCTGGCTTGCGGCCGGCAGAAAGGCGGATTCCTCCTTCCGGCAATGCTCCATTACCGTGGTTTTGAAATATTCCATAATGGCGCGGAGCGATCGAAGGCCTGTTTTCGGCTCCTGCGGTTCTTCGCGGAGCACGCCGGGCAACGATGACAAAACGTTTTCCCATTCGTCAAGGTGGAGGCGGATCGCTTCATGCTCCTCAGCCCAGCGCTCGAACTCCATATCCCTCTCGTGAGCCATGGGGGCGGCGGCCGCAGGAGGTTCCGTTTCCGCGGCCAAATAGTCAGTATCGAGATGAAGGCTTTCGAGTGTCCTGACCACCTCGTGCCGGGAAGGGTAGCCATGGATGGAAAACTGTCCCGGCAAGTCCCTGCGCAAGTAGCCTCCCGGCAAGGTTTCGCAATCCACCGTGAACAGGTCGCCGCCGCCCACCATGGACAGGTTGAGATCGTAACGCTCGCGGGTATTGAAGAAAAGACGGGAGCGCGGAAAGGCCAGCCGGTAAAGGCTGACGATGAAACGGAAGTCATCGTCGGAAACGGCGAAGCGCGAGGCCTTTTGCGAAGCGAGGACTCCGCGGGCCGGTTTCAATCGGGGAATGCCCAGCGCATGGGGTTCGACTCCATAGGTGCGGCGCAAATAATTTCCATGCTCGACCAGAGCCAGGATGTCGTACCTCCAGTCGTAAAGGCCCAACAATACGCCTAATGAGATTTTTGAAATTCCGCCTGCGATCACGCGGTCCCAGAGGTCGGTCCGGAATTCATACTGCCGCTTCGGGGAGCCTGGAAAGTGCCAGCGGTCGAAATGGGGACGATGGTACGTTTCCTGCCACTCAACGACCCAATCGATCCCCGCCTCCGAGAGCCGGGTATAAGCGTCCTGCTCGTACACAGGAGAACAAAGCGCGACCGCGCCACCCCCTGCAACCTGAAGCTTTTTGCGCGTCAGATCCACATAGCGGGCTACTTCCCGGGGGCCAAAGTCCGGGTCGTCGGCAAGGACCAGCTCAATTTGCCGGTACCCCCAGGAAAGGATCAAATCCATCTCGGTTTCAAACTCTTCCATTCCCAGCCGAACGCGTTCTGCCATGGGATTGCTTTCCCGGTAACCACAATACAAGCACTCGTTCTGGCAGAAGCTGGTGAGGTAAACAGGAATGATGAATTCAACCTTGCGCGGGGCCAATGACTCGCGCAGCTTGCGAGCCGCACGGTGAATGATCTCGCGGCAGTCCGGATCTTTTCCCCAGGCCAGCAGCGAAGCCGCCTCCTCGGTTCTCAGGCCCTGGTTGTTTTTTGCCAAAGCAAGGATTTCCTCCAGCGGTTGCAACGGCTTGCGCAAGGCAGTCAGGGATTCCAGGCGCGCTTGCGCGGTGTTCATGATTTCGCTAAATCCACTCATGGTTCTCACTCTCGAGGCAGGCTCTCAAATCAAGTTTAGCATACCCGCGCTGGACGCCGTCCGTGTCCACCCACAGAAGAACGCAGACCTCGAAGGCCGGCACCGGCCGGCGGAAAATCAGTGGCCGGCGTTTGTTTAAGCCTGAGTCCCGACGGGCAGCGTAACGGCTGGGGCGTTCCAGGCGGCGGCGACAAGCGTAGCCTTGCCGCGCGTGGCAGGGTCCTGCCATAAGACCTCGATCTCTAAAGATCGCTCCTCGCCCGAGGTGAACCAGAACCAGTTGTCAGTTGCAAGGAAGGCGCGCCTGGTCCCTTGGATATCCAGATGGGTGAGGAAGGCAGGGCGGGAACCGGTGTTGCGCAGCCGAAGGCGGATCTGGCTGCGGTTCGGACCGCGGTCCCGGACGGAGATCAGTTCCATCTTTAAGGCCGTTGTGCCGGGACTGGAGGTGATTTCTTTTTTGAGCCAGGGCCCGTGGTCAAACACCAGCGAAGCCTGAGGCCCGGAGCGGTACTTGGCGCGGAAAGCGGGATCAGACATCCGTTTCAGGCAGCGCGGCCAATAGACGGACCGTGAAACAATCTCTCCCGTCTGGCGTTTCAACTCCGTCACGACGATGAAGAACTTATCCTCCAGACGGGCGGGTAGGGTGAAGTCCCCCAGGTTAAAATCCGTCACGGACGCGCCTTGCTTCAGCGTGACAGCGCTTTCCTGGTTCCAGAGCGAGCGGATGTTTGTGTCGAAAGCCGCAACGGAAACCTTGAGCCCGCTCGTTGCGGCCTCGGGACCATTCAGCACGGTGGCGATCGCGGGAAACTTTTCTCCCGGCGCCCAAAGCAGGTGCGGAAGGCGCAGCATCACATGCACCGGCTCGTAGGTTCGCTTCAGAAAATAGTAGGCTGGCGTGGGCTGGTCCAGGCCATCGATAAACATGTGGTAGACGAGCGGCCAGGGGACGGTCAGCGACCAGGGCATCAGGCCGGTGGTCAAGGGATAGTTGGCCTGGATCTGCTCAGAGTAGATTTGGGTAAACTCGGAGGCGGCTACCTGTAAAGCTTCACAGAAAGTGTCGAGGCTGGGCGCCGAGAGATCGTTAATCTGCGTCCCGCGGTTAAACACCGTTTGGGCGCCGCCCGGGTCCTGGAAGTGATGGGAAAATTCCGGAAAGGAGAAGGAGAACTGCTTGCTGAAAATGCCGCGGATGGGCTTTTCCAACTCCTGCGCGTCAACCACCGCGCGAATCGACTCCGCGTCCGGCACATTAAAGATGCTTGTTTCGCTGACGAACGGGACCCAGTGGTACAAGTGGGCGTACCAGGTTGGATCCATATCGACATAAATATGCATGTCGCCGGGATCAGGCGTCGTGCGGACAAAAAAACGCGCCCCGTCAAAGTCGCGCACCGAGCGTTCCGTAATGCCCGTCACCGCCGTATTGCTCGGGTCGTATGGGTTAAATTCATTCCCGCCGCACCAGACGGCAAGCGACTGATGATTCCGCAGCCTGAAGAGGATGTGGAAGACCTGCGCTTCCCAAACCTCCGGGGGATAGAGCTTTGCTTCCTGGTTGGCGAGGGGAAAATCCTCCCAGACCATAATTCCCATTTCGTCACACAGCGCGTAGAAGTCTTCAGTTTCCGGATTGCCGCCTCCCCAGACGCGGATCATCTGAACGCCTGCGGCGTGCGCCGCCTCCAGCATCCAGCGGTAGCGCTCGCGCGGCAGATGGTAGAGGACGTCCAGCGGCCACGCCCAGTTCATTCCTTTCAGGAAAAACTTCCGGCCGTTGACGACGAATTGCCAGTTGGCCCATCGCTCCTCGGTGCGCGGACCGGCGCTCGGTTCATGGCTGACGACCCGAATGCCGTATTCGAACTCCATGTGGTCCACGGAAGCGTCGCCAACCTCGAGTTCCATTTTCACGTGGTACAGATTCGGCTTGCCCAGACCATTCGGCCACCAAAGCCGGGGAGACGAAATCGTCAGGTCTTGTTCCAGGAAATTCCGCCCCTCAACAAGCTGCAAGGGGAAGGCTTGGCTCAGCACCAGTTGCGAAGACCCCTTCTCGGAAATTTCCACGCGCAAGGCCACGGGCGTCTCGACAGGCTTGGAGGTCCAAGAGTCCCGGTAGTGCAAACCCAGGTGCCGGTTCCAGGAATGGAGTTCAAAGTCGAGCGATTGAGCGTTTGCGAAAACTTCGGCCCTGAGTTTCAGATGGGCTTCGCGGCTGCCGGCAGCTTCCGTGACCAGGAAAGGCCTCTCCAGGTGGATGCGAGGGACAAACTCCAGCCGCACGCTCCGCCAAATTCCGAAAGGCTGAAGCTCTTTTAGACTGATCCCGTTGACCGCCATAGGCTTGGGCCCGCCCGCCACTCCCCAGGGCAGGACCACCTTGCCGGTGTCCCACGCGTCCCAGTCTTTAGCGCCGTAACTGCCCGCCTTGACCTCCACCAGGATTTCATTCGCTCCGGGGCGCAGGTGTTTGCGGACCTCCACTTCCGGCCCGCCGAACATCCCTTCGTTGCGGCCTAACAAGGTGCCGTTAACCCAAACCCGGAGATAATAGCCGGCGCCATCAAAGCAGAGGAATACGTATCCCGTCTTGGGTAAGGCGGGAAGCTGAAACTGGCGGCGAAAGTACCAGACTTTGTCCGGAACCCAGGCATACAGCCGGGAATTGAGGTGCAGATAGGGATGCGGCAGTTCGCCGCTTTCGTAGAGCGCCCACTGGACCGAGTTGGGAAGCTGCGCCCGAATCCACTTTGAATGTGACAGGAGGTCCTGAGGACTTGCAATGGGCGAATCCAGGTATCCCATCTCCCAATCGCCGTCCAGCAACTGGTGTTGCTCCCCGGTGCGAGGCGAAATGTAATAAGGTTGCCAAAGAGTCTTTTCTTTCTCCTGCGGAGGCGCAGTCGCGGGCCGTGCCAACAGAGAGCCGACCTGGTAATTCTCATCGCTCTTCACACCCTGACCCGTCCCGGTCCCGGCCTGGGCGGCCGAGGGAAGGGCAGTCGCGGCAAAACCGAGCGATGCGCCTTTCAGGAACTCGCGCCGCTTCATAAGGTTCTCCTCAATGGGAATATCTTCATCCCATGATTCCTTTTAGTATTTTTCGCGGCCCGATTTTATCAGTGCCTTGCATCCCACAGCAAGCGGTAGCCGCGGTCAGCGCATTGCTGACAGTAGGCAATCACGCCTTGGTGATAAGATGAGGGTTTTCAGGTGAGCTTATTTGGCGTGAGGATGATGCCACTATTGAGAGGCCCCCGTGCGGAACTCGCGTTCGAAATCCAATAAAGAATTGCAATCTCCATCGATCAGCCGAAGAGAATTCTTGAAGACGACCGGCGTGGCGCTGGCTTCAACGGCGTCTGGGACGGTGGCGGATGGGCCGCCGCGCGGGCCCTCAGATTCTCGATCCGGTCCGTTGCTTCCGGCCAGGCTGCGATGCGAATACGGCGCTGCTCCGATGGGAATTGACGTCCTCGATCCGCGGTTTGGCTGGGTGCTGGAATCGACTGACCCGAAAGCGCGCGGCCAGCGGCAAACGGCGTATCAGATTCTCGCGGCCACCAGCAAAGATAATCTCAATGCCGGGCGCGGAGATCTTTGGGACAGCGGCAAAGTCCAATCCGATCGGTCGGCGCAGATCACTTATTCCGGCAAGCGACTCCGTTCCGGCCAAAAATGCTATTGGAAGGTGAGGGTTTGGGATGAGCGGGGCCGCGTTTCTTCCTGGTCGGAGACAGCCGGTTGGGAAATGGGCCTGCTGAAGTCCGCCGACTGGAAAGCAGCCTGGATTAGCGCCCCTGCCGCTTGGCTGCCCTTGATGCGGAAGGAATTCATTCTGGACCAAGAAGTCCGCTCGGCCCGCATCTACATCTGTGGACTTGGGCAATATGAGTTGCGCATAAACGGGGCAAAGATCGGCAACCAGGTTCTGGCGCCGGGATGGACGGACTATCGCCAAACCTGTTTTCTGAATGCCTTCGACGTGACTCAGGCGTTGCGCTCCGGCGGGAATGCCATCGGGGTGGCGCTCGGCAACGGAATGTACAACGTCACCAGGGAACGCTACGCGAAGTTCACAGGTTCCTTCGGCCCCCTTGTTTTGATCCTGCAACTCAACGTGACTTTTGGCGATGGCAGCACGCGGCAGATCGTTTCCGATGGCACATGGAAGTGTGCGCCCGCCGCCACCACCTTTTCGTCCATCTACGGCGGCGAGGACTACGACGCCCGCTCCGAGCAGCCCGGGTGGGACCGTCCCGGTTTTTCGGAAGACGCACGCTGGCAGCCCGCATCCCATAAGTGGCTCCCGTGGGGAGTCTTGAAAGCTCAAATAAACCCTCCCATCAAGGTAAAGAAGATCTTTAAGTGCGTCCGGGTAACCGAGGCAAAGCCCGGTACTTACGTCTATGACCTTGGGCAGAACTTTTCCGGCTGGCCTCGGATTGCCGTGCGGGGACCTGCCGGAGCCAGGGTCAGCATGAAGCCGGCCGAAATCCTGAAAGATGGTCTGGCCGACCAGAGCACCATGGGTGGCGGGCCGATTTCATTTTCTTACACCTTAAAGGGCCGCGGGACCGAGGTCTGGCATCCCCGTTTTTCTTATACCGGTTTTCGCTACGTGCAGGTGGAAGGCGCTCGGCCGGCGGGCGCCTCGGATGCTAGCCCGACTTCCGGAACGCCTGTCGTCGACCGGCTCGAAGGGCAAATGGTCCATGCCGACGTGGAAACGGCGGGAAGCTTCTCGTGCTCAAACGCGCTTTTCAATCGGACGCACGAAATCATCAACTGGGCGATCCTCAGCAACACGCAGAGCGTGTTCACCGACTGCCCGCACCGGGAAAAACTGGACTGGCTGGAAGAGACCCACTTGATGGGCCCCGCGATCATGTTCAATTACGATGTTGCCGCTCTGTACGCCAAGGTCATCCGTGACATGGGTGAGGCGCAACGGCCGAATGGTTTAGTGCCTGACATTGCGCCGGAATATACCGTCTTCCCCGGCAGCTTCCGGGACGCTCCCGCTTGGGGCAGCGCCTATGTGATCGACCCATGGTTTGCTTACAAGACTTACGGAGACAGGCGTGTGCTCCGGCAGCACTTCGCCGGCATGAAGCGTTACGCCGAATACCTGATGCGCCAGGCCGATGGCGGCATTCTCGCATACGGCCTCGGAGACTGGGGGGACGTCGGCCCTCTAAAGCGGCACTGGGCTCCCCAGAACACTCCCGTTGCGCTTACGGCGACGGCCATCTTCTACTATGACGTGGCGATTCTTTCGAAAGTCGCGCAAGTCCTCGGAGCAAAAGAAGACGAGCGAAGGTATCGCCGGATCGCGGAAGAAATCTGGAGGGCTTTCAACAAGACTTTTTTCAATTCCCAAACGAACCAGTATGCAACGGGCAGCCAGACCTCGAATGGGATGCCGCTTGCTTTGGGCCTTGTCCAGCCGGAACGGGAGCCGGCGGTGGTTGAGAACCTCGTCCGGGATATCCGCGCCCACGGGTATCACACAACGTCTGGAGACGTGGGGCACCGCTTCGTTCTTCTTGCCCTGACGCAGGCCGGAAGGTCGGACGTCGTCTTTGAGATGACGCGGCAGACCACCAGCCCCAGCTACGGCTATCAGGTCGAGCACGGCGCCACAACTTTAACCGAGGCGTGGGACGGTCCCACGAGCGGCAACTCCCAGAACCACTTCATGCTGGGCCACGTGGAAGAGTGGTTTTATGCCGGACTGGCCGGCATCGGCGCGGACGCCAACAGTCCCGGCTTTCAGAAGATCATACTCAGGCCGCAGGTCGTTGGAGACCTGGAATACGTTCGAGCAAGCTACAACTCGGCCTGCGGCGTGATTAAGTCCGAGTGGGAAATCAAAGATGATCAACTTGAGCTTATGGTGGCGATTCCCGTTAACGCCACGGCCGAGGTGCACGTCCCTGCCAAGAGTGCCGAGACCGTCACGGAAAATAGCCAGCCCGTAGGCCGGTCCCGCCAGGTCAAGTTCCTGCGCATGGAAAAGGGATGCGCCGTCTTCGGCGTGGGGTCAGGCTTGTACCGGTTTGTTTCCAGGCGTTGAGCGGGAACAGGCGGCGCTCAAGCTCAATCTCAAGGTTCTGCCTGCGCGGCAACGCTCGAAGGCTTAATAATAGGCCACAACTTTCAGTTCGCCGCCGGCTCGCGGCAGGTTGATCCATTCCTTCGCGACATCATAGTTTTTCCATTCCCTGCCGTTGATGGTTACTCTCTTGATTGGCGAGCGGGCGGGGTGCCGCAGGCGCAGGTATAAGTTGGCCGGCTGGTTCCGGCTGGGAGGGTTTACGGTTGCCTCGATGCGGCCTTGGCTGGCGTGGGACTCAATCCGGTATGAGAGTTCGCCGAAATAGCTGGGCGCTTGCCGGACCACGATCCGCTTGTTCTCATCCAGCCAGCGGCGCGGAGTGCCGCGCGCCAAATAGAGGTCATTGCCCGTTTCCATCACCAGCATGCTTCTGAATTGATGGAAAAACCAGCTTTCCTCGTGGGTCTTGTTGGGCTGTCCGCCGCTGCCGTCAAGCTCCTCCATAAAAGTAAGCGTCTGCGGATCGGAAATCGCCGCCAGCGTGTTGAAGAATCCCCTTAAGAAATTCGGGATCTGGTCCCGCTCGAGATAAGCGTCCTGATAGTGCACGTAGTAGGGCTGAAGTTTGTCGAATCCTCCCAGGTTAAACCAGTCCGTCGCCAGGTTGTCCAAATCCACCCGTGACGGCAGCGGCGAGTACAGGAAGAAGTGATCCTCGAAGGAATTCAGCATGGCAGTCACTTCCGGGCTGTGGGGCTCCACGACTTCAGTTTTCAAGATATGGAAAGGTCCTATCGTCACGTCATACACGTATCCGTGGCGAGGGTCCGGGTCCACAGAATCCTGCACTTCGCTGCTGAGACCTCGCAAGCCAAGATAGGGTGGAACAACCGGCACGGAAGTGTTGTCTCTCAGCCGCGATACCGGCGATAGAACCATGCTTTCCTCGAGCGCCTTGCGGATCGCTTGCAGGTAATCGGCGGCTTCGTCCGCGATCCGCCGGGCGTTTGCGGGATCGACCTCTTTGAGGACATGAGCGGATTTCTTCAGGCCCAGGTAGAAGAATCCATTCAGCATAAAGCTGTATTCCCAATCCCTCGGGTCCGCTACGCACCCGGCGGGCGCAAGCCCGTAAGAAAGCGGTTTGCGGCCGCCCGGCAGCAGCTTCATCGTCCGCTTCCGTTCCCGGATGATGAACTCGCATCCCGCTACAATCTGCGGAGCCGCCTTGCGCAGCCATTCTTTATCGCCGGTGTAAAGATAATGCTCAGCCAAGGTCCAAAGGACCGCGCCCTGGTCGATGGTATAGATAGGCCAGAAGTGATAGAAGCCGCCCTCCTTGGACGCATAGTCTCCGGCAGGAGTGGAATCCCCTTGGGTTGAGAGCCACGCCCGCAGGCACTTTTCCGCGCGCGAGTGAAGCCCGCGCATGTCCAGGGCCTGCATCACCGGGCTGCTTTCACTGCCAATGCTTCCGTAATAAAACATGCCCACATTGGGATAGAATTCCCCGCGCTTTGCATCTTTAGTCAGCGCCAGAAGAAAATGGTGCAGGCTCGCGTTGTAGACATTCTGCAAGTGCTCGTCGGGAATTTCGACCTGCATTCCCTTGGCCAACAGATCCTTCCAATCCTGCTTTGTCGATGCGAGAAGCTTTTCATAATCGAGTCCCTGAAGGACCGCAATCCCGGCGGGGCAGGGCAGCGGCTCGCCGGGAATAACCGTGTGGATGGTGTGCTCCTCGCCGGGATCGAGCAGGAGCGAATACCTGGCGGCGCCCACTTCGGGAACCAGCGACAACGATCCGCTGCCATGGGTATCGACGTAGCAGATGAGATGCTTTGCGCCGTCCTCAATGATGGCGACGGCGTTTCCCTTTAAGCAGGGTTCCCAGGCATTTGCGGGATTGGCGGGAATGGCTCCAAAGGTCATGTGCCCGTTGGCAGGCTTCCACGGTCTGATGTAATAGCGCGCGGTGTTCGGAAGCGTGGAATTGTTGCGGATCGTCAGCCGCGAAATCAGGAGCACAGGCTCAACTCCGCTCAGTTGAGACTCATCAATGCTGCCGCCAGAATGTTGCAACACGGCGTAGTCAGTTCGCTCAAACGCCAGTTGGTTTTCGCTCCACGCCGACCTGATGATAGGCAGCCAGCCTTCTTCGAGCGCCTGTTGCTTGGGCCTTTCAGATGTGAAAAGGCCGCTCAAGTCATTTGCGGGTTTCTCGAACAGCGTGCTCTGGCCGGTTGTCGAAAAATACACGGCGAACTTGGGCGTGATCGGATGTCCACGGATCGGGTCGTTATATCCCGCCACTAAATGACCGTCGGGGGCGATGCCGAACTTGTGATTATTGGAATCGACGCCGACAAAGGAAAGCGTCACGCGGCTTGCGTGGATATGTTGATAAGCATTCTCCAGGGTTTGCTCGGGATGCCCGCGAACGGCGTCAATGATTCTTTTTCTTCCCATGTTTTGCCGGCGGTAGGATTCCCTGTCCAAGGCAAGAGATGCTTTGCGGACGTATATCCCGAAGTCCGGGATGTCAATGGGTTCCTGCTCGATGGCCTCCGCGGGCAGGAAGGAGACCTGGCAGGCCTTGGTTCGAAGCGTCAGGATCGAGCGGTCCTGCGGCTCGCCACATGCATACAGAACCCGGACTACAATGCCAGAAATCTTCCCGCCCCCGGCCGTCGAGGTCCATGAGAAGCCGTCGCCTAACTGGGTGTTTCCGATGGGTTCAATATCCAGAACTTGGCCGTTGTATTTCTCCAGCTTTCCGCCGTAAGAAGTCTCCGGCCCACGGTGCCCCCACTCGATCCGGATCTCTCCGCTTCTCCAGACTGACTGGCCGTAAACAGCAAACTTTTCAATCTCGACCTGTTCTTGAGCTTGAAAGCGCAGCCGAACTTTGCACGTTCGCCGCGGCGCAAAGTGGAAGGTCCAGGTCCGTCCGTCTTTTTTGAGGTCAGCTCCCTGGAGAGGGGATTCCTGCAACGCTTCCCACTCGCCCTGGCGGCTGGTGATGCCCTTCCAATACTCTAAGAACGTTTTCCCCAGGTTTGGAACCTTGTTGTCGGAGGCAAATTGAACAACCACTCGCTGAACCGTGCGAAATTCCGGCCACTCGACCCCGACATCAAATTCCGACTGCTTCCAAGGCATTGTGGCAAGGTTCAACAGGGAGCGTGCTGCCCGGCTGGTGATCGAGGCTGCCTCTAATTTTGGCGTTGCTTCCGGGCTGATCCAGGACTGAATCTCGCCGCAGGCGGCTAAGTCCACCGGCTTTCCGGCCATTGAGTCGTCGATCCCGGCATTGCCGGACAAGCCGCCGTCGAGGGCGCTTGCGCCCCACAAGAGCTTCGATCCGGATAGCGCCGTCACTGCCGCACAGTTGGAGAGAAAATGTCGTCTGTTCATTTCAGTTTTCCGTGTTGTCTGCTTCTATTTATTGGAACACAACTGCAAGAACAGCAGTGTTATATTACCGCTCTACGGCCTTGTCCGCCGGCTTTATTTGCCCGGAACGCGGGCCAAAGGAGCAAGTTTGCGTTACTATGATAATCAACGCGAGAGGCTTTGCGGCATGCGAAGCCATCAACTGTGAGGGGCAGGATCTGGCGATGCAAAACAGGTTTCCTGCTGCGGAGCCGCTTCCTGGAAACCATTCATTAGGGCGCTGAACTCTGGCTTAGCGTTGTGCCGCTATGCCAATGGCGCGATCATCTGGCAAATGCCTCTCTCGCCCCCGAACCTGCTGCTGCAAGTGGCTCGCTCTTTTGGTGCCGGCGACTTTTCACCCTCGGCGGCGCGCTGCGGACGAATGGCAACTCGTCCTTAATGGACAGGAATGGTTTGCGCGTGGAAGGCGCCGGGTTATAGGGCAAGCCCGCTGCCTTGCCGGGAGTCCCACTGGACAGGTTCACTCCTTGCCATATTCCTACCGCAAAACGCAAAGATGTGGCAGAATGCATGGCGGTAATATCATCCTACGGAGGAATTCATGAAAGTCTCAAAATGGTGTCTGGCTGTCGGGCTGCTGGCCCTGGGTTTTGCGCGGCCTGGCCTTGCGGCATCGCGGCACTTTGTTTTGCAGAATGGCGAGCGGGTCCTGTTTTACGGTGACAGCATCACGGAGCAGCGTTACTATGGCGTCGCAGTCGAGACCTACGTGCGCACGCGGTACCCGAATCTTGATGTGAAATTCAGAAATTCCGCAGTGGGCGGCGCAACTGTTAGGGGGAACTGGACGGCTCCGGTGGACCTGAGCCTCTCGCGCGACGTTTTCCCTTTCAAACCGAATATCGTCACTATCATGCTGGGGATGAACGACGGCAGTTACCGGCCTTTCGACCCGGCCATTTTCAATACTTATAAGATGGGTTACGAGCACCTCATCCAGTCTCTCCAGGAGCATTTGCCCGGCGTCAAAATTGTGCTGATTGAGCCGACGCCTTGGGACGACATTACTCTTGAGCCGTCGTACCCTCGCAATCCGGAGAATGCTCCGGGTGGATATGACAGCGTGATGCGCCGCTACAGCCAGTTTGTGCGCGAACTCGGCGCGGAACACCACCTCCAGGTGGTGGACTTCCACACGCCGCTGGTCAAGCTGATGGAAGAGGCGAAAAAGACCGATCCGGCGCTGATGCATAAGATTATTCCCGGCCGGGTCCATCCCGGCGCCAGCGCGGAATTGGTGATGGCCCAGACACTGCTGAAGGCCTGGAATGCGCCCGCGATGGTCAGCGACGTTCAAATCAACGCTGGGGCATCATCCGTCAAGCAGTCTGAGAATGCGCGCGTCACGGACGTACATGCCGGGAAGGGAAAAGTTTCCTGGACTGAGACCGACAAGGCGCTGCCTTATCCCATCATGACGCTGCACTCCACAAAGTGGCCGCAGTTTCCGCCCGACCCTTTCGAAGGATATAAGATGGAAATCTTCTGGAAAATGCCGCCGCTCAGTTCTGCTGAAATTAATCCCGTTGCCGCTCTGGTGACTAAGCTGAGCGGAATGTATGAGGCGCTCGACAACGAGATGCTGCGCGTCTCGGGCCTCGAAGCGAACGAGTATGCCCTCAAGATCGATGGCAAGCCGGTGGGAACCTTCAGGCGGCAGCAACTGGCGAGCGGGATCAACCTGGCGCGGTATGACACGCCGATGATGGAGCAGGCCTATAACGTTATGACCTTGGTCTGGCATCGCGTGGACGTCCGCTTTTATGAATGGCGGGCCATTCAGGTACCGCTCGGAAGGCTTGATGCTCCGGGCCTTCAGGACGGCGTGGCCAATATGCTTGCGACACTCGACCGGGTACAGGATGGCTTGGTGGCCCAGGCACGCTCAGCCGCCCAGCCCCAGGCCCATCACTATGAACTGACCGCTGTAACGCAATAACCCGGCGGTTGAAGATGGCGGTGAGAGAGTCGGCGGGTGGGCATACATCGCGGTTCTAGCGATGTGTGCGGTCACGGAAGGGAATCCATGCCACCTGCCGGGGCGTGCCGGGATTGTTGCTCGATACGCGCGCACATGGCACAATGCTCCATGTGCGCTCCACCCATGACCCGCGGCATGGAAAGCGTGCCCTGGCCGGCCAAAATAAATCCCGAGGTGGAAGGATCGAAAATGTCGATCACGCGCCGCAATTTTGTGCAGAAGGCCGTAGCGGGATCGAGCTTGCTGCTCGGAGATCTCAGGGGACTGAAAGCTTCGGACTCTTCTGATCCTGTGGCAGGCGCAGCCGGCGACCATGCCTCTCCACAACATGCGATCCCAGATCCGCTCTATGGAAAACCTGCTCCCATCACGGTGGCGGAGTTGGACAAGCGCGAGACGACAGGCGTCTCGGCATTCGAGGTAAGCGATTATGCCCCCGGTCGTTACCAGGGATCGCTGGAGCCAAGTCCGCCCCACGCGGATCTGAACCCCAGGAAAGCCATTATCGTCATCTGGAAAGATAGATCCCACCGGTTTGTTTTCAGTCACGAGGCAAGCTACTGTCCTTGGGTGGAGCTTCCGGACGGGGTGGGCCTCTGCAACCAGTTTTTTGAAGGTAACAATGGCTGGGGAGAACTCTTCAACCAGAATGGCAGGAAGGAACACAATAGCTCCGTGGATATCGTCCAGAGCGGTCCCCGGCGGGTGTGGATTCGCTGGAACTACTGTTGCGTCAACATGGGGGATGATTCCCATCCTGCTTTGCGGGGGACGGAAGACTACGTGGCCTTGCCTAACGGTTACGTTTGGCGCCGCCTGACGTATGAAACCTTAATGCCGGATAACCCCGATGGCTACAGTTGGCAACCGCTGGATTTCTTTGCGCTGGCGCCGAGCGGAACGGCGTGGAAAGATCTGTTCCCACAAGACCCCCGGCACGGGGATTACCACGTAGGCTCCGTGATCGCCGCCTATTCGAACTCCCAGTATGACGTGTACTGGAGCGATGAAGGTAAGGCCCGCCGCCGGGGTGACGCCGGACGGCTGCTGGCAATCTCTCATTCGCCGGGATTTGCCATGGTGATGCCTTTCAAAGCGGGGTACTTATTTGTTGTTTTGGGAGGCGCCAGCGGGTTCCCGCCAGAAAAAAGTCAGGTTGTGGACCACTCCTTCAACGACACGGGCGGCTGGGGGTGGGGTTCGACACGCTGGGACCACTGGCCGATCGGATGGTTGAACTCTCAAACCCATGACTACAAGCCCGGCTCGCCTTATCCCTACAGTTTTGGCCCGTTTTCGCACTACATCGTGGACAAGCCCTTGAAGAATCCGAAGATGGACTATCCCGCTGAGGTTCGCGATATGAAGCTCAATAAGTGGTCGGAGCGGCATGTGTATTACACGCTCGCGGGAATGAGCCGGGACCTTGAGTCCATCCGCAAGCTGGCGCGCCAGTGGCTCGACCAGGGCAATCGGTGCGCAGAACCTGAAAGCGTCGCAACTTTGCCCTAAGGGAAACCGGCGAAGTTGGCATCTGGGCGGCTATCCTTACGCGAAACTGTTTGCGCAAGCTTGGGCCCAGTTGAGGGCCTCCCCCGCGCGTTGCTGAAAAAACACCTCCGTCAACAAGTTCGTTGCCCCGCTACCTCGGGAGGTTGAAATGCGCCCCGGCGGGCTCGGCCCGCACCGTCAACAGCGCGCCGGCGGGTCATCCCCAGCTCAAAAGCAGCTTGCGCGTCATCCTTTGGGCATCGCACGACTCCCAAACCCGCCCCTGCCGTCCAAATCCCAACTCAACCCGGCATTCAATCTATTGGTGAGAAATGCGGACTAATGCCGCGGAGCGGAGAGAGCCAGCCAATCCAAGAACGTAGCACCCGTCGGTGAATTTCTGGCTGGGAGTTGTTCTTAGACGGTAAGAGTCAAATTGACCGGGCCGTTGTGCTGGAGCGTCACGTCCATTGTTTTTGACGCGGCGTCCCATTTCGTTTGGACGGTTCCATGCCGGGTTTGGTGCGAGAGCGAGGGAGTTCCCTCGCCCAGTACCGCAAACTGAAGCGTGGTGAAGCGCCGCTCCTGGTCATCAGGATTGGTCACGTAATTTTGCAAATATGCTTGGGCATCAAAGTCCTTGGGCAGAGGCTCGTCCCAGATGTGGGTTTTCACAAGATAGTTATTCACAAGCAGAGAAACTGAACGCGGGCGCTGCCGGATCAGGATCATTGAGTGTGGACGCAGGCGGCCGGAAAGCTTAACGGGCCGGCCGGCAATCGACACGCGGAAGCGGAAATCCTGCGCGATATCCTGGTTCTCGTGCCAGTTCGTTACAAACCATGCGCGGTTGATGTGGATGGCAAGCGCGGCGCCGGATGATTCGGCAGGGTAAAGTTTGTCAAAGTAAGCGCGCTCCTGCTCCGGGTTCGCGAACTGGTGCGGCCGGATGACGTGCGGGAAACGCGCGCGCGCCTTTGCGGGAGCTAGCTTGGGAATAACCGGCAAAAAGTAATAGCGACCGGAACGCGGAATGAGCGCCGCAGATAGATCGCGGGACAGAATTTCCTTGTCGGGCTCGCTTGTGCCATAGAGCGGCCGGTACAACTCCTCGCCTGGAGTGTCGAGTTCAGTCCCCGGCCGGCCGGAGTCCTGATAGGCCACTTGCATTTTGGCCAGCGCCTGCGCGCGGTCCGGAATCAGCCTGTTGTCCAGGACGGTTTTGAGCAAAGGATAGATGGCGTTTTTCCACGCCGGAGTCAGGCGGTACGTGCCCGCGCGATCGGGGCAGGCGAATGCGTGCGTGGGCATTTCAAAACTGTAGACCGTGGCTCCGCCCGCAATTGCCCACAGCAGGTTTTGGGCGTAGAAGATGTCCGGGCAGGAGATGGCGCTGGCGAAATCCCAGCCCTTAGTGACGGCGAATCCCTTGCCGTGCTGCCGGGCGTAACCTCGCCTGCCTTTGCTCGGCAAAAAACGTTTGCCGTAGCCTTGTTCAAACCACCACCAGTCCTCCACATTAAATCCCCAATGCGCGACGATCTCGGACGCCCACATTCCCATTACCAAGGAAGCGGTTTCAAAATACTTGCCCCAGCCATTCATTTTGTCGGTCAGAATTACGGAGTCGCCGTTCCTGCGCAGGGTATTAAAGATTTCAGGGTCTCTGCCGGCCTTCATAAAAATGTGCTCGCGCTGGTAGGGATAACCCATATCCTGCCAGGTGATCAGGGCGCGGTAGTGGCCGCACAATTCAATGAAACCGAGCAGGTGGCTCTGCTCTGAGGGACTGAGGCCCGGTCCGCAACTCAGCTCGCAGCAGCGGCAGCCGATCAGATTGGGAAACTCCTCGAAGGCCTTTTGGACTCCCTCGATGCGCGTGGGCGGGCTGTCTGCCTCATCCCCCTGTACTGAAAGGATGACAGGAATGCCCCTTGCGCGGGCGCGTTCAAGGTCGAGGAAAAGCGAGGGTGGCGAGCCTTTTGATCCCACGCCCGTCCCGCCCTGGAATTGCATGGCGCAATAAGGTCGGAATTCTTCTGGCAGAAGGTCCCATGCCGCCGTGCCGCCTTCCAGGACAATCAGCGGGTTTGCCGGCGAAATCATGCGTCGCAACGGGGGCTTGTTGCCGGCTAGTGACGGGCTTGGACCAATCCGTGCGGCAATTCCGAGGCAACCGCCGCCGGCCATCGCAAGCCCTGCTTCCACGAATTCTCTTCGAGTGATCTTCATGCTCGTAAGGCGCCCCAAAGTGCCACGAAAGTATCCACAGTCAGGGTTGCCTGACAGTAAGCTCTTGGAATAAGAACAGGGCCGCGGCTGGAAATACGCCAACCGTGGCCACTCTCTGCCGCGCGGGAGTCTTTGCTACGCGTGCGCGGAGTAGTCCGCGTCAATCCGCAGGGTCTCGGCGGGCTTCAAGGCGCGTTTTTGCGACCACACCGCGACGGTTACCCGGTTCTGGTTTTTAGCGGTCCAGTTCAGGGTGCAGCGTGCCACCTGCTCCTTAGGAAAGCGGATGATGACCGTTCGCCCCGTACCCTGGTTAAGCATCCGCAATTCTCCATCCGGCAGTTCGGTCCCCGTATACTCCTCCACGCCAACGGGTTCCTCTACCGGCTTGATCAGTTTGATCTCAATCGCTTTCCCATCTTGCCGCCGGAACGAGACGAAGGTGCGGTCCATGTTCTGCGGATTGGAGCCTCCGGGATCAATGTCGATTTGCGATTGGAGCGTGACTTCAAGGCTTGTTGTGCCGGTGTTTTCAAGAGTTGTTTCCGTATGCACCTGCGCGGCCCCGTCCACAAGCTGGATGCGTCGATGGCAGCGAATGCCATCGACGGTTCCGACGAGGCGCCATTCACCTGCGGTTGGCGCTGTGGCCAGTTCCCATTTCATCGGCTTTGGGTTGCGGTCAAGAAAGTCGCCATAAGGGAATACCGCTATTCCGCGAAAGTCGGGATAAGTCTGGTCGGTTGGATCCGGTTCAAGGAGAACATTTTCTCCGGCAGGCTTGGGGAGCATTTGGATGATCCGGCCGGTGAGTTCCGGAGCCAAACGCACAGTTACTGAAGCGTTGTTCAGGGTTTCAATGCGATAGGGTTTGATGCGGACAGGGAATTCCTTGCTTCCCAAATCGGAGTCTTCCACAAGGCCCGATATCCCGAATCGCTCGACACGGCTCATTAAAGCCTTGTAGCGGCGAGTCGCGTCCCTGAGGTTGACGGGTTCGTAGCTGTTGCCCCGCACGACATACCTTTTTACGCGGTTAAGCTCCAGGTAATCGAGTGGCAGCCGCGCCTTTTCAACCCTTGCGCGGATGTCATCATTTTCCGCCGCCGTCTGAGCGCGAGCAAAGAAGCGGTCGGCCTGCGCCAGGAACTCGTCCGAGAAGTGCGGCGAAGCGCAGCACCAGAAATGCTGGCCTTTTCCTTTGGGAGGCAAATCCACAACGCGCTGGAGCGAGTTGAAGTAGGCAAGCATGGCGGGAGCCGCTTTCCCGTAATAGGTCTGGTGAAATTCCTCAATGACCCGCTTGACGTCGGCGCGGGTGTCCCACAGCAGCCGCGCCATTACGTAGGAGCGAAGGGCGGCGTTTTCGGCTCCCCCGCCTTTGACCACCCATCCTTCGAGGAAAATGCCTACCACGCCGTTGCGCTGATACATCGGGATATCCGCGGCCAGCTCTCCGAAGTCCGGATAAGGCCGAAGGCCGTGGGAAAAGTTGGTGACGTAATGCCAGATGTAGAGATTGTGGGTAATCGCCGCCCAATCCCGCAGGTCCTTCATGATGTAGGCGTCGTAGCGGCAGTCTTCATAAGGATGCGCCTCGCAAGCCCCGATCGGGCACATGCGGATGCGAACGTTGGGGAGCGGCCGCGTCTTGGATGGAGCAGTTTGTGTATACGAATAGGCCAGTGTATCGATGAGCTTGCCGGGATATTTCGGAGCGACAGCCGCGGCGACCGCATTGACAAATCTTAAAACAGGGCCGGAATGCGCCCCACCTTCTTCTTCTTCCACGCGGCGGCAGTTGTCGCACTCGCACCAGCCCCAACTGTCGTTTTGAGAAACCGAGAAGATCGTGGCCTCGGGATGTTCGCGGATCCACTCAAAAACGGTCGCAATGGCAATGCGAAGGACCTCTGGATTTGTCAGGCAGAGCTGAGCGTTTTCATCGCGCCGCTTGCCGTCTACCAAGGCGAAGTATTCCGGATGGTCCTTAAAATACTTCTTGGGAGGAAGCAACGCGTAGAAAGTGTGGACAAAAGGATAGTACTTGATCGAGCCGCCCCTTGCGTCGTCGAGTTCGGAGCTCAGTCCGCCGTTCATCTTGTTGCGCGCCATCCAGTCTCCGTTCAACGCCTCGGTAAAATACGGCGCGCGGTATTCGAAAGCGGGCTTCTGGATTTCGTCGAGCGGCTCAACTGTAATTTTGCGGAGCTTGGGAATGCGACTGACATCCTCCGTGAACCAGCGGCAGCCAAGTTTTTCAAGAAATGTGTAAACCCCGTACATCGTCCCGCGCTGGCGGCCTCCCGCGATCACCAGATTGTCGTGGGACGTCCGGAGCATAAAGCCTTCCGCGCCCAGAGACTTGAAAGGGATGTCGAGATTAAGGCGTTCCAGCCTGCTGCTGTTTCCGACCAGCACCAGCTTGCCTTGCACCTTGTCGGTGTCAGTCACGATCGGGAGGGTGGCCCCGGAAATCTCTCCCAGGAATTTTTGCAGCTCCTGCGCTCCGTGGACCTCTGAAGGCGAAGCGTGGCCCGAGAGGCAAATCGAATAATTCGTCTTGCCGTCCGCGGCCAACTCGATGGGTTGCGTTCCGCCCTTCAGCGCGGCTGCCTGCGCTTTGAGCGCCGGAAGCGAAACTGCCAGCGACTTAAGAAAATTACGACGTTGCATTACAATTCCTCCTCGTTAAAGCCGTCTGTGGGAATAAGGGCCCTTGTCCGTGCATGGCGTTTTGTCAGGACCTCGGTTGCCGCACCCATTATACGGGTATTGCGGGCGCTGGGGAAAATTTTGCCGAGCTTTGCAACCTGGCCATCTCCTCGATAACCTGATGGCAGTTGAGCACCTTCTCCACCAGATCGAGAGGGCGGAAGTAGTACTCGTTGGAAGCCTCGTAGCCGATGGTTGAGTTGTGGCGGGCAATGGCATATTCGCGCCTGGCCAATTCGATTTCATCCTTGGCGATTTCGATCATTTGAGCCAGGACCGCCTTTTGACTTTCAGGCGCGCCCGTTTCCAACCGGGCCCGCAAAAGGTAAAACCGGACCTGATGGGTGACACTTTGGAAATGAAGATGGCAAACCTCCGCGATTCCCAAGTCTTTTTGCGCGAGCGCCCGCTTGCCTGCGGGCAC
>JAJYHU010000413.1 GCA_021784615.1 Acidobacteriota bacterium
TCTTTGGGCTGTCGGTCGAGTCTCTTCAGCAGGCACTCGGCGACTTTAAAAATTTGTCGCAACGGGGTGAAATTCTTACACTCGCGGGAAACATCACGGTTCTCGATGATTGTTACAACTCCAACCCACGCGCCATGGAGCGGATGATCGAGATGCTGGCGGGATGGGAAGGATCTGGGCGGCGGATCGCGGTGGCGGGCGAGATGCTGGAACTCGGATCAACTTCGCCGGAACTGCACCGCCAGGTGGGCAGAAAACTGGCGGAAATGGGGATCGATCGGCTGATCGCCGTTCAGGGGGACGCTCGATTCTTTCTGGAAGGGGCAGTTGAGGCGGGCATGGCCCCCGAAGATGCCATCTTTTTTGCGGATGCTTCCGCGGCCGGCGAGTATTGCCAAACGCTGCTTAAAGCGGGCGATGCGGTGCTGGTCAAGGGCTCGCGCGGCGTCAATCTTGAAAAGGTCGTTGAATTGCTCAAAATCTCTCGTTCCATCGTGTGCTCGGAAGCTCCGGGGAAAAGGGCCTGACAGGCATTCATGTTCTATTATCTCTATCTTAGATTTCACGCTGAATTCCACGTCTTCAACCTTTTTCGCTATGTCACCTTTCGGACCGCGTACGCAAGCCTTACGGCGCTTTTCCTCTCGATGTTTCTGGGCCCCTTCGTGATTCGCAAGCTCAAGCAGTTCCAAATCGGCCAGTACATCCGCGAGGACGGCCCCCAAGCCCATCAGTCGAAAGCCGGAACCCCCACGATGGGCGGAGTGCTGATCAACCTTTGCATCATCGTCCCGACCTTGTTGTGGGCGGACCTGAAAAATCCCTTCATCTGGCTCGCGCTGGGAGTTACCACGGCGTTTGCGGCCATCGGCTTCTGGGATGATTATCAAAAATTGCGGCGGCGGCAAAATCTGGGGCTGACGGCCCGGACAAAGTTTCTTCTTCAGATTCTGGTCAGTTTTGTTTTTGCGGTGATCCTGGTGATGATGACGGCATGGGGCCTTTACTCGACGGCCATCGTCTTTCCTTTTTTCAAGCGGATTCATCCCACCTTTGCCATCTCCGCCCTGCTTCAGAACTCCTGGACCTATCCCCTGGCCTTCCTGCCTTTCATCGCCTTTGTGGTTCTCATTTTAGTGGGGTCTTCGAATGCGGTGAATCTTACGGATGGCTTGGACGGCCTGGCTATCGGCTGCATCGTGGTGGCGGCTTCGGCGTTGACGGTGCTGACTTACGTTTCCGGCCACGCCATTCTCTCCGCATACCTGGACATTGAGCACTTGCCCAATGCCGCCGAGTTGACGATTCTCTGCGGGGCCATGGTCGGCTCCAGCCTGGGATTTCTCTGGTATAACGCCTACCCGGCCGAGGTCTTCATGGGCGACGTCGGCTCGCTATCGCTCGGCGGGGCCATTGCCGCGGTGGCGGTGATTATCAAGCAGGAACTGCTGCTGCCCTTTATCGGGGGAATTTTTGTGATTGAGGCGCTTTCCGTCATTCTTCAAGTGGGCTCCTACAAGCTGCGGCGGAAACGGATCTTTAGAATGTCGCCCATTCACCACCATTTCGAACTGCTGGGATGGAAGGAGTCGAAGATCATCGTGCGCTTTTGGATTGCCGCCTTGATCTGCGCTCTGTTTGCCCTGACGACGCTGAAACTGCGCTAGAGCCAAAGATGATTTGACGGGGGGATTTTGTGCGCATAAAATGCGCATAAATAGAGATGGGACGGCCAAAATCATTTCGGAATCCGACGCGGGTCAACCTGACCCTGGACCGCAAGACGCTAGAGACCGCGCGGCGGGTGGCGCGGCGCGCCCGGCGCTCGCTTTCAGTGGTTATTTCGGAAATCCTGGACGACCATTTCCATCGCAACGGCCGCAGCGGCCGCCGGAGGGCGCCGTGATGGACATCCGCGGAAAAAAAGTTTTAGTGGTGGGCCTGGCAAGGACGGGCCTGGCGACGGCGCGCTGCCTGGTTGGGCGCGGAGCGGTGGTGACGGTGACGGATTTGCGGCCGCCGCAGCTTTTCCCAAAGGAGATTCCCGAGCTGCTGAAGCTAAAAATCGGTATGGAGCTTGGCTTGCACCGCGAGGAAACTTTCCTGCGCCAGGATCTGATCGTGGTAAGCCCCGGTGTTCCGGCGGACCTGCCGCTGCTCAGCCGCGCGCGGCAGAAGGGGATTCCCGTGGTCCCGGAAATCGAAGTGGCCGCCGCGCTTCTTGAAGGGCAACTGGCGGGGATTACGGGGACCAACGGGAAGACCTCCACGACGGCGCTGCTTGGGAAGATCCTGGAAGCCTCCGGCTTCTCCACGTTTGTGGGCGGGAATATCGGGGTGCCGCTGATTTCAGCCAGCGAACAAGACCCGCAGGCATCGATGGTGGTCTCGGAACTCAGCAGCTTTCAGCTTGAAACCATCGATTCCTTTCGGCCCCACGTGGCCGTGCTGCTGAATCTCACCCCCAACCATTTGGACCGTCACGCGGACTTTGACGCCTACATTGCCGCCAAGGCGCGCATCTTTGAAAACCAGACTGAAGCCGATTACGCGATTCTGAACGCGGACGATAACAGAGTCATGAGCCTCGGTCGGGGCATTCGAAGCAAAAAAGTCTATTTTAGCCGGCAGAGAGATCTAGCAGAGGGTGTTTTCATCTCCGGCGGCAAGATTCGGTACCGTGTCCGCAACCTGGAAACAGATTTGATGGAGACGGGGCAGGTTCGATTGCGGGGAGATTTCAACCTGGAGAACGTGCTTGCCGCGGCCGCCGCGGCCTGTGTTCTGGGAGCGGAGTTTGCCTCCATCCGCCGCGCCGTCCGGGAGTTTTACGGCGTGGAGCATCGCCTTGAGTTCGTGGGGGAGATGCAGGGCGTGGCTTTTTACAATGATTCCAAGGCTACCAGCGTGGACGCCACCCTCAAAGCGCTTTCAACTTTTGAGCGGGGAGTCCATTTGATTTTGGGCGGCAAGGACAAGGGCGCGCCCTATGCGCCACTCGAGGGCCTGCTGAAGGAGCGGGTGAAAGAGGTCCTGGTGATCGGAGCCGCCCGGCAGCGGATCATGAATGAGCTGGCCGGGGCCGCTGACATCGTCGATGCGGGCGACCTGGAGACCGCCGTCCGGAAAGCGTTCAAACGCGCAGAGAACGGGGATGTGATTCTGCTGGCTCCGGCCTGCGCAAGCTTTGACCAGTTTCAAAGTTTTGAGCACCGGGGCAAGGTGTTCAAGGACCTGGTTGAGCGGCTGGCGGAGGAACACTCCGGCAACCCCGAGGTTCAGAAATTTCACGAAGCCGGCAAATTCGAGGAAGAGAAGCCCGAGGCTGCAGAGCCTTCCTTGCCGGACCTCGGCAAGCCTCAGACCGTGTCGCGAGAGCCGAAGGAAGCTCCGCGCAGCAAGCCTCCGAGTCGCGTTGATTCTGATGCCGGACAGGATGCCTTCCGGATGTCAACGCCGCGAGAGCTGGAATACATTTACGAAGTGAGCGCCGAGGAAACTTTCCCGGGGATGAGCGTCAATTTTGTGGACGGAACCAAAGATCCGGTTCTTGACCCCAGCCGCCTGGCAAGCCTTGAGGAAGTGGAAGACGAAGCCCTGGCGTTTGAGGTTAGGCCGTCCCCGGGCGGGAATTTGGCGACCAAGTCAAAAGGGCGAAAGGGCGCGGTCCGGACCGCTTTACCCAAACCTACGCCGGCTGGCGAGAGGGAATAGACGCAGAATGGCGCGACGACTTGAAGCCGATCGAGTGCTGTTTGGGACAGTGATCATCCTGGTTTTGTTCGGGATCATCATGGTCTTCAGCGCTTCGGCCGTGATTGCGCAGGAGAGCTACGGCAACAGCACCTACTACCTGGCCCGGCAGGGCGTTTACGCGGTTCTGGGATTGGTGGTTATGGTCGTTATGATGAACGTGGATTACCGCCGCCTGTCGAATCCGCTGGTCATCTTCCCGGCGCTTGGCCTGCAAGTTTTGATGCTTTTTTTGGCGCTTCTCTGGGACCCGTTTCACAATGCCCACCGCTGGCTGCATGTGGGTCCGGTGAGCTTTCAGCCTTCCGAGTTCGCGAAGATCGTCGTCATTGTTTTTCTCGCGTACTTTCTTGAAATGCGGAAGAAGGAGATCAGTGACTGGAAGAGAACCCTGCTGCCGATCGGGCTGGTGGTGGGGATTGACGCTCTCTTGATCCTACGGGAACCGGATTTTGGATCGACTTTGGCGCTTGCCATGATTGTGGCGGCCATGCTTTTTGCGGCCGGGTTGCCCCTGTTCTATTTCGGATATGGAGTGCTAGCGGCTGTCCCGGTGATCTTTCTG
>JAJYHU010000309.1 GCA_021784615.1 Acidobacteriota bacterium
CCAGGAATTTCGGCGTTCCCGCCTCCCGCAACAGCCACGGCATCGAGCACTGGCGTCAAAGACATTCTCGCCTATATCTCGAAGGGTTGGAATGAGTTGACGCGCTCGATGTCGGAATGCAGAACCTTTTCCGACCCCAAAACCGGGGAGAAGTCCACTCTCTACCTTCCCGCGGACTTTCCCGTTCCATCCGGACTAAAGGCGGTCGGAGCCAGGTGCGAGGTTCACATCAAACACTTGCCCGTCGTGATCAAGCAACTCGGCCAAATCGATCCCAGTTCCATCCGGCCGCAAGGGCTCCTGTATCTTCCCGAACCCTACGTCGTACCAGGCGGGATGTTTAATGAAATGTACGGCTGGGACAGTTACTTTATTATCCGCGGCCTTATCGATAATGGCAGGCTCGGTCTCGCCCGCGATATCGTTGACAACTTTTTCTTTGAAATGAGCCATTACGGCGAGGTCCTGAACGCCAACCGAACTTATTACCTGACGCGCTCGCAGCCACCCTTCCTGACGTCGATGATTCGCGCCGTTTACGAAGCCGAGAAAGCCAAAGGCCAAGCCGATCCCGCCTGGCTCGCAAAAGCCTATCGCTACGCCGTAACAAATTATCGCTTCTGGACGTCGCCGCCGCATCTTGCCGGAACCACGGGCCTCTCGCGTTACTATGGATTCGGTGAAGGCCCCGTGCCCGAACTCGACGGAGGAGCAACCGAATACTACGAGCAGGTGGCGCGCTACTTCCTGGTGCATCCGGCGGATAGCCAGCCCTATTTGATGGATATCGGGCAGGCAACGCCCGATTCACAGGTGATGGGGCCGGAGTTTTCATTGGTCATCGGCGAAGGCGCGCCCAAGGGGGAGGAAAACATTGCCCGGCTCGCTTTGACGCCAAGGTTTTACAAGGGCGATCGAAGCATGCGGGAGTCGGGATTTGATGTTTCTTTCCGGTTCGGTCCCTTCGGAGCCAACACGCCGGATTTTGCCGCAGTTGAACTCAACAGCCTGCTCTACAAAACCGAGAAAGACCTGGAATGGATGAGCAGCGAACTTGGCTATAAAAAGGACTCCGGGCAATGGCGGCAGCTCGCTCTCAACCGCCGCGCGGAAATTAACCAGTATTTTTGGGACCCCCAGTTAAATCTGTACTACGACTACGACTTTAAAAGCGGCAGACGTTCTTTATACACTTACGCCACAACTTTTTATCCTCTCTGGACAGGCGCTGCATCACCGGCCGAAGCCGCGGCGGTTGTCAAAAACCTGAGCGCCTTCGAACAACCGGGGGGAATTGTGATGAGCATGAACGACACGGGAGCTCAATGGGATTACCCTTACGGATGGGCGCCGATTCAACTGATCGCTATCGAAGGCTTGCGGCGTTATGGCTACCAGCAAGACGCTGATCGGATCTCCTTCGAATTCCTGTCCATGGTCCTCGACAACTTCCGCCGGGACGGAACGATTCGCGAAAAATATAACGTTGTGACAAGGTCCCGAGAGACGCAAGTTCAGGTAGGATACAAGACCAACGTGGTTGGATTTGGATGGACGAATGGAGTATTTCTGGCGCTCTACGACGCCCTGCCGAAGGCGCTGCAAGCGGAACTGAACAAGGAATGATTCATCGGAGGGGATTCCGCCGCCTATTCTTGGAATCCCCCCGGCAAAACCAAACCGTCGAACTCACAGACCTTTCTCAAAAGACGGATCCCTGCGTAAACGGTTGTCTACGCACCCTCAACAGAATTCGTCAAAGTGCCAATGCCTTCCACGGAGATGGAAACCGTGTCTCCATCCTTGAGGAATACGGGAGGCTTGCGAAACACGCCCACTCCGGGCGGCGTGCCCGTTGACATCAAGTCTCCCACTTCCCACGTGACGGATTGCGAAAGATAGCTCACCAGGAACGGCACGCTGAAGATCAGGTTCGAGGTATTGGAATCCTGCATCGTCTCGCCGTTCAGGGTGAGAGAGATCTTCAGCTTGTGGGGGTCGCGGATTTCGTCGCTGGTGACAATCCAGGGGCCGGTGGGAGCAAAGGTATCGCAGCTTTTTCCCCGGTACCACTGGCCGTCACCGAACTGCATATCCCGCGCACTCACGTCGTGCAGGATCATATAGCCGGCGACGTATTCGTAGGCTTTTTCTTCCGGAATCCGGCTTCCGCGCTTCCCTATCACAACGGCAAACTCCGCCTCATAGTCCACTTGAGAGGAGTTGGGCGGCAGCCGAATCGGGTCGCCGGGCCCGCAGATGGTGTTCCCGGACTTGAGGAAAAAGATCGGCTTTTCCGGAGCTTTGCCTCCGCCTTCGCTGGCATGGTCGGCATAGTTCAGGCCGATGCACGTAATCTTGCCCGGCCGCGGAATCGGGGCGAGCAATCGCGCCTTGGCCAAAGGCGTAAACATCCCGTGCGGCGCTTTGGCGGGATCAAGACTCTTTGCCAAGGTCGAGGTTATCACCCCCAGAGCTTTGCGCCACCTTTCCCCGCGCTCAAGCAATTCGATCATGTCGCGCGGCACAAACTTGGCATCAAGAATCACGCGTGTAGCCGCCTTGAAGCTTGGGCGCTGAGCCGCCCCGCGCGGAACTCGCCGCGGCTGTTTTACAAGCTCAATCGCCGGCCGCACGCCGATGATCCATTCTTTTTCCACCACTCCCAAACGCGGCTGTTTGCCGGATTCGTAACTAACCAGTTTCATCCTTCATCCTTTCCAAGATGGAATTACCAAAACATAAAATACCTTGCTTAGCTTCCCGCCAGCACAAAATGATAGTGGCCGGAACCAACCCCAAAGGTAACGGCATGGCGACTCATCGCAGCCCCCGTCACGCCGGCGTCGCCGGCGACAAAATGCCCCTCCGACCACACCACGCGGTCGCCTTCCCGGATGGTGAAATGCGTCATATCTTCTTCCACGGGAACCACAATTTTGGCGTCGCTGTTCACAGGAATCCAAACGTCCATCGAAGTCGCTCCCGGCGTGTGCTTCCAGGAACAGGAAACAAGGCCCCGGATGCTCCGAATGGAAGCGCTCGCCCAGTGGAGATCTTCAACCACCTCCGGCTGGATCAGAAGGTGCTGATATCCCTGGCCGTCAGGTTGGAGGTTGATGCCGCCCAACGCGCGATAGAACCACGCTCCCAGGCTTCCCAGCATGGGATGATTGTGCGAATTCATTGACGGACCGACTTTATCCTGCCAAAGCTCCCAAAGGGTTGTCGCGCCGTGAGCGATCATATATCCCCAACTCGGGTAGGTGGTTTGAGAAGCCAGCTCATAGGCCAAATCAGGCCGGCCGAATTCCGTGAGCGTCGGGAATAGGTACTTGGCTCCGATAAAGCCTGTGGTCAAGTGCGTGTTGTGCTGATAAACAATGCTGTTGGTGAGCTTGCCCATCGCCTTCCCACGTTGGTCTCGGGAAGCGATCCCGAAAAACAAAGGCAAGATCTGGGCGGTCTGACTTCCGTTCGCATATTCTCCGGCCGCCGTGTTGAAAAACTGCTGATTGAACGCTGTCTTGATGTTGTCGGCAAGTTTTGCGTACGAGTCTGCATCCTCAGACTTTCCGAGAATCTTCGCAATTTGTGCGAAGAGATCGGTGTCGTAATAATAATACCCATCGGAAACCAACGCGCCCGGCGTGGGCTCGATGGCGATCCAATCGCCGTAGTAGCTGTATCGAAGAACGTTATCCTGCGCACGGCTGCGCAAAAAGTCGATATAACTCTTCAGGCCTTCGTAATTTTCCTCAAGGATGCGGCGGTCACCGTATTGCCGCCACATATACCAGCAAATCAACGGATAAGCCGTTCCCCAGGCCGGGTCAGCGGGATAGCGGCCGTATTTGTGCGGCACCGTGTCAGGAATTTCTCCGTCGGGCTTCTGCGCGTCGTGGATGTCGCGGATGAAATTGGTGTAAAAGGCCGCCATGTTGAAATTCATCATAGCTTCTTCCGCCGTCACCTGCGCGTCGCCCATCCAGCCCTGGCGCTCGTTGCGCTGGTCGCAGTCGGTGGGAATGCTATAGAGATTCGAAAGCTGGCCCCAGTGAATCAGGTGTTGAATCTGATTCAGGATTTCCTTGGACGCGACAAAGCTTCCCACCGTATGAACCGCGCTGTGGACCACTTCTCCGCGCAGCGTATCGAGGCTCGGCGTTCCTGGATAGCCCGTCAACTCCACATAGCGAAAGCCGTGATAGGTGAAATGCGGCTCATAAACTTCCTGGCCGCGGCCATCCAAAATGTAAATATCCCGCGCCTT
>JAJYHU010000211.1 GCA_021784615.1 Acidobacteriota bacterium
GCCGACACGCTCCGATTGCCACGCCTGGAGCGCTCATCCCAATTTTGATTTCCTGGCAACGGTTGCCGGGATCGATCCCGCCAAAGCGGGCTTCCGCCAAGTTTCGATTGAGCCCCATTTGGGCCCACTGACGCATCTTTCAGCCACCCTACCCGTCCCGCAGGGCGAGATCGAGGTGCACTTCCAACGGAATGGAAATGCGCTGAGCGCCGAAGTCTCGTTGCCACCGGGGATGAGTGGGGAGTTTATTTGGTCGGGCGAGAAGACGCCGCTTCGCACGGGATTGCAGCATTTACAATTTCCGCGTTAACGGGTGAAGCAACTGAAAAGACGGGCTTAACAGCGGGAGATGGAAATGCCCCTGTTTGAGATTGTGCTTGGCGGCATTCAGATTAAACCAGCCGTTAAGGCAAATGACCTGTTTCAAAGGGAACGCTTTTCAAATGCAAAGTAGCAAGAAAACCTGCCCAACTTGCCTAGTTTTCTCCCGGGCGAACCGCGACCGCTCGAGGACCTTTGGGACCGTTTTCCATCTCAAATTCGACCGCCTGTCCCTCTTTCAAAACGTCGAAGTTGAGCTCCTCAAGGCTGCTACGGTGGAAAAAGATTTCCTTTCCCTCCGCTGAACGGATGAACCCAAAACCTCGGTCCCGAATAACCCTCTTAATTGTCCCTTGCATAAACACCTCGCATTGAGGAAGGCAGGTCGTCTTCTGGGAACTCGCAGTTGCACTTGCATCGCTCAACGTTCGCTCACCAAAACGAATTCCCTCCTTCGCTTTGATTTCAATCTAACAGTGGCTGGGGGGTTTGTCAAACCGGGCAGAACACCGCAGAAGCCCTGCTGTCCTGGCGCGCATCACTGTCCTGTGGAACCATGATTGGCAGGCTAACCCAAGGGGCGAATGAGGCAACACCGGCTCATTATTGCCTCTCCGGAGGATTAAGGACCCACCGATTCTTGCGCAGAAATTCGTCAATCATCGGAACATCTTTGCTATCGCAGGCGATCAGGCGGCAAAAGATCTCAGAGGACCCAACGCCGGGGTTTTCTCGCGCGGCTTCGCGAAAGGCCACCTGCGCGTCCCGCTTTTGTTTTTGCTGCCACAGTTCGATCGATTGTAGAACCAGCATTGCAGCCGAGTGCGGGTTGGCGCCAAGCGCTAATGCGCATTCAGCCAAGGACAACTCGATCTGGCGTTGTCGCCACATCACTAGCGCCATCACTCGATGTCCCTCTGCAGCCTGAGGGCTGCGGGCAATCATGGCCTGCGCCTCAGCAAGCGCGCCGGATTCGTTACCTTGCTGCAACATCAGTAGAGCCAATTGCTCGCGGGCAGGCAGGAAATCTCCGTGTTCAGCCACAACGGCGGCCAGCAGTCTCTTGGCGCGAGAGCTTTGCCCGCCTTGCATTAACAAGACCGCAAGATGAAACTGAGCCTGCCAGTCATTTAAATCAAGCGTCACTGCTTTCTCAAATAAAGCTTGCGCCTCCGCACGTTCATGGGCTTTCGCCAATAGCTCCGCCAGCGCCGCGTATGCCGGCTCAAGCTCAGGTGACACTTGAATGGCGCGTCGGAAGCAGCTTGCCGCTTCGAGCGGTTTCTGTTGGAACAGGCGAAGTTGTCCCAGGCTGAGGTAGGCCGCGCCATTCTTGGGATTCTCTTGAAGCGCCTTCTGGAATTCAAGCTCCGCCCGGTCTTCATCGTCGCTTGCAACCAGAGCGCGCGCCATCGCCACATGTGCACTCGAACGTTCTAGGGGCGAGCCAGCAAGCCCAATCGCCTGCTGCGCCTCGTTCTGTGCCTGCTTTTGGTGCCCTGTAGCAAGGCTCAATTCGGCAAGGTCAAGACGCATTTTGAAGTTGCGAGGATCAACGGCAACTGCTTTTTCAACTTCGTTCAGGGCAAGGGTCCGGAAACCAGCCGAACTGAGAGCCAGGGACTCCCCGCGCCGGCTCTCAGGGTGTTGGTAAAGATACCACGCAAGATTGCCGAGATCGTAATGGGTGATTGCCGACCCCGGATCAAGGTTTGCCGCGATGCGAAGCTCCCGCCAGGCACCCGGAGCGTCGCCTTCCCGCCACAGGGCGAAACCCAGCCCCCTATGGGCGGCTGCAACAGCGGGATCAATTTCAATCGCTTTTTGAAAAGCCGATGCTGCCGCCGCGTATTCCCCATGATTTAGCTGATCGTCGCCTTGCTGAATCCATTCCGGGACCTTTGCCGACGACTGCAACGGCGCCCGAGGCTCTGTAGCGGATGCTTGATACGGAATTCTTCCGGCCTCCGCGCCGAGACATCCAAACAGCAACACGCCAATCGAAATCCAACCGCAAAAATCAAGCCTCAGTCGTGCCGGCTCTTTCAGCATGAAAGCCTCATGGAACGGCCCGAACCTGCCGCGGATTATGAATGATGATTTCAGCACGCCCGTTGTACGAAGTTATTTCGCCGCGGATCTCCACTTTCCTTCCTTCCAGCGCAGACAGATTGCCGAACCGAGAACGGTCAGAAGCAAAGATGACGCTCGTAAAGGGGCACTTCCGGTAATCCGCGCAAAAGTCCAGGAAGGTATTCCCGGAACGCGACGTAAACACCCTCAGCACACGGGCCGCAACACAGCTATTTTCTCCCGTATGCCCGCTCGCGGTCTGCAAGTCAAGACAACCGCTCTCCGGGATTGGCTCCGTGGCGCGTGCTGCGTCAAAGCCCTCCGAGTTGCGCAATCCCAAGCGATAGGCTACGGTCGCGATCAGGAGGAACACCGCGCCCCCTGCCACTATCGCCACTACTGTTTGCCTTCTTGTCATGCTCTGCAAACACCGGCCTTCGTGGCATCGAACTGGCGATGCCGCTTGCTGCCGTCGCGCACCGGTTGCGACTCCCGCGCGTTCTAAATCAAGAGTATAGCAAACACACCAAGCGTAAGGCGGGGAGTATGGGAAGGCGCAAAAACTTTTCCCGCTAGTGGCGACCTGTTGGACTCCCTGTTTTCTTCACTTCACGCCGTCCTATTCCGGCTTCCGCAACCCAAATACGCCATGTGGGTCATGTTCAAAGTGATAGAGTTTGGCGACTCGAATCTCAAACCGCTTCAGCGGGGAAAATTGATGCACTCCCAGAGCCAAAAAGGTTCCTAAAAGTGGCCCGATCCAATACACCCACCACTCATGCCAGTCACCTGAAATAACCGACGGCCCCAGACTGCGCGCGGGGTTCGTGCTGGTACCCGAAACGGGAGCCTCGATGTAGACCATTGCCGCATACAGGAAGGGAAAAAGCATTGGAGTATAGGGGCGAAGACGACGGCGCCCGATAAAGATGAAAACGCCAACAATCAGGCAGAACGTCGTTACAATTTCGCCAAAACAGGCCAACCAAGCGCCGTACCCTGGCCCTGGAAAAGTCGCGCCGAATTCAACGCTCTTTCCCATCTCACCCCACAGAAGCAGGGGCAATGCTCCCAACAACCCGCCGCCGAGTTGGGCTAAAAAATAACCGAGGGCATGTCCACCCGTAATCTTCCGCTTTACCCAGAAAGCCAGAGTCACAACCGGGTTGATGTAGGCGCCGCTTGCCTTGCCAACGGGCGAAACCGCAATACTGCCCCCGATCACCCCAAACAGAAAACCCGTGATCAGTCGCCGGACTCCAGCGTCCGGCAGAAGTGTAGCGACCGGGCTTCCAACTCCAAAATCAAGAATTACGATGGATACGCCGGCGGCTATCAGCAAGGCAGTGCCGATAAACTCCGAGAGAAAGAGCTTTCCATACACATTCAAGACGCTGCTCTCACTGGGGTTTGCAGCCGGCACTTTGAGTTGGAATATCCTTTCCGGAACAGCCGCAAAAAACCGCTAATGAGGCACAGGACCTTCCGTCACCTGGACTAGATCGTTCGGACGGATCCACTTCGCAAAGGCTTTCTCGACTTGGCTGGCATTCAACTTAATGTATCGACGGGCTGCCACGATAGGTTCATCAAGAGGCAGCCCCAGCGCCGCCCGGTAAATCAACCCGGCGGCAATGCTGTCAATACTCGATTCGGCGAGCGGGATCTCCCGCAGCAGCATCGACTTTGCTTGCTGCAATTCGGCGGCACTGACAGGCGTGGTCCGCATTTCAGCGAGGTCTCGAATGATAATCGCGCGGGCTTTGGAGACATTGGGCGGATCACAAGCATAGTTCACCTCATAAAGTCCACGCGTTTTGCCAATAGCAAACGACGATGACACG